>CAJWVX010000020.1 GCA_913048175.1 uncultured Flavobacteriales bacterium
CATGAGGCTACTTTTAGCCTTTATCAAAATGGAGTATTAATTTCTAATACTGAGAGAACATTATTTAATTCATCAGTCATTTATTTGCAAGGAAATGCCACCGTTCTGGATGGCGAAGCAATTGATGTTAGGTGGAGAATTGATGCGCAGACTTCAGATAATGGAAAAATAGATATTGAGAAGAGAATACTATCGGTAACAAAAGTTCAATAAATAATCTTATATTGGAGTAGATAATAAAATATGAACCCAAAAATTTCTATAAAAAGTATTTTTTTAATCTTCTTTATGATGATTTTAATCGGAAGTTCGTGCGCACAAATTATAAGTAACAGTGGTACTACAATATCTATTTTAGGCGCAACAGAAGTTAACGGGGGTAATGGAGATTTTTCAAATAGTAGTGGAACCATAAATAATAATGGTGTACTAACATTTGGGGGAGATTACACTAACGCTGGAATATTCAATGGAAGTGGAACCTATAATGTGGGTGGTTCCTTTTTTAATACGGGAACATATAACAGCGATACAAGCACTTTTAATTATAATGGGATAGGTGCACAAACTGTTTTATCATTAAATTACTCTACTCTTATTTTAAGTAATTCAGGGATTAAAACATTTGATTCTGGTACTACGGGTATTTCGGACTCTCTCATTATTATAGGAGCAACAGGTGATGCTGTTGCTAATTTAACAACTATTAATTACAATGGAATTGGAAATCAAAATTTAGCCTCTCTAACCTATTACAATCTTACTTGTTCTAATAGTGGATCCAAATTATCAGATGGAGATATCATTCTAAACAATATATTTACTTTATCTGGAACAGCTTCTTTCGATACAGATGGGATTGCTAATGATAAGATATTTACATTAAGATCAGATTCTTTGGGTACAGGAAGCATTGGATTTTTACCAACACCGACAAACTTTTCTGGTAACATTACGATGCAACGTTACATTAATGCAGGAGGAACGAATTGGAGGTTTTTAACTTCTGCAACCTCAGGGATGACCTTAGCAGAGTTTGCTGGTGATTTTGAGACTACTGGTTTTACTGGATCGGACTATCCAAACTGGCCTTCAGCAGCTAGTCCTTGGCCATCTATTTATTATTATAATGAAGCGGCAACAGGTGTTATAGGTAATGGATTTTTGGCAGCAACAAACACAACCAATTCAGTTTTAGTAGGAGAAGGCTTATGGGTATGGAGTGGAGATACTAGTACAGGAACACAACCATTTACTATCGATATGTTTGGACCTGCAAATACTGGAAATATTAACCTTCCTGTAAGTTATACTAACACAGGAAGTCCAATTGATGATGGTTGGAGTATGGTAGGTAATCCTTATCCATCTAGCATTGATTGGGATACTGGAGTAACAAGAGTAGCCGTAGATGACGCAATTTACATTTGGAATCCAGATTTAGGCCAATATGCAAGTTATGTTAGTGGTATTAGTACTAATGGAGGGAGTAGTAAAATAGCTTCATCACAAGCTTTTTGGGTGCATTCTACTTCAATTATAAATAGTATATTAGTAACCGAATCTTCAAAAGTTACTGATGACGCTCCTTTTTTAAAGCAATCGCCAACTTATTTAACTATAGAAGCTATTAATAGCTATGGAAGAGATGAAGCCGTAGTTAATTTTAGTTTAAATGCTAATTTGGGATTTAGTGGAAGTTATGACGCTTATAAAATTGCATCTGTCGAAACTTATCGGCCATCTGTTTCAACAATAATTGATGATAGCGTTGAGTTGTCTATTAATCAACTTCCAGAACAAGGCGTTTCAATTCCTTTAAAGGTTACGAGTTCAGTATCTGGTGTACATCAAATTAATTTTTTAGGATTATCTAACTTTACCAATGCATCATGTATTTTATTAGAAGATCTTTTTACAGGTATTATTTATGATTTAACGAGTACTAGTTCTATTACTGTAAACATATCTGATACAACGACTATAGCAAGGTTTTTAATTAGATTTGGATCAGAAACAACTACTCTAGTTTCAGATATAAGTTGTTATGGTTTAGTAGATGGATCTATAGTTATTACTAAAGATAGTCCAGATTCTTTTGATGTAATATGGAAAGATGATCAGAACAATGTTTTATCTTCTCAAACTAATGTTTTTGGATCCGACTCAATTAGTAATCTTTCTTCCGGGACCTATATAATAGAAACGTTAGATAATTTTTGTGGCAGTATTTCTGATTCTGTTTTAGTAACAGAGCCTTTACCAATTGTGGGTGATTATACTATTCCTTCAGATACAATAGACTTAGGACAAGGAGATGTTGCCAATTTTACAAATCAATCGAGTAATGCTACTTACTACTATTGGGACTTTGGAGATATGAATTATTCTAGTCAAACAAACCCCACACATCAATACAATCAAGCAGGAATATATAATATAGTATTTACAGCTTATCAAAGTCCATTGTGTTATAGTACAGTTTATCGTGATATTACTGTTTTAGATATAGTAACAGCAATTAATAGTGAAAATGAAAAGAATAACAATATAATTTGGATAAATAATAATGTGCTAAATATTACAAGCTCTATACCATTTGATAGAGTTGAAGTAAGAAATGTGTTAGGACAAGAAATATTTAGGTCTATCGAGCCTCAAAATAAGGTAACATTTGATCTTAAATCATTAAGCAGTCAAGTACTGATTGTTAGATCAGTTAAAAAAGGAGAGGTTCATTCATCTAAGATTCATTTTATTCGAAAGTAACATAAAGTTAGAAATGATTAAAGCTCTTGTTTTAGCAATTAACACAATATTCTTAATAGATTTCCTAAAACAGTAGACAAAAAAGGTAAGACCTATTCTATGTTTTTATTTTGCTAAATTCTTGTTCAACTTAAATATGAGTTTTATAACTAAAAGACAAATGTAACCTTTTTTGTATTTAAGATATTACAATAAGGAATATTCAGATTGAAGGTTCTAAAGGTTCAGAGAATAAAAGTGTTGTCTCATTAGCTGCGTAAATAAAATTTTAAGTATCTAATTTTAGGATTAAGTTTATTATTGTTATAGAATCTAAATAGTTATACAAAGTAATAATTATTAGAATTTGTAGCCTGTATAATTAGTTTGATGATTTTTACGGCATGTAAATTGTCTCTTTCCTCGTGAGTTCTTCTATACGGAGATAATAGGTTCTATTATGTTGACTATAAAATACTTTAGCTATATTTTTAGTTTTAGAGTTATTACTCATCACCCCTTCTTTACTTAAATCTATTTTGTATTGGAATTTAGATTTTTTAATAGGGTAGGATCGATTTGTATAGTGGATACTATCAATAAAAACCGTTTCAATATCATAGTTATTAAGTGTTATAAATAAAAAGTTAGCAGGTAAGGTTTCTTGTGTGCCGGGTACAATTTTTTGTATGTAAGATTCCTTTATAGATAAATGTTCTCCTTGTTCCGTTACCATTTTAGGTGTGCTACAAGCCAACCATAAGCAACTGCATAATAATGCTGTACTAATAAATAGAATTAAAGAAGCGCTGAATCTCATAGATAGACTTATTCTTTAATCAATCGAATTATTTCTCGTTTATCATTTACTTCAATAATTAATAAATAGATTCCGGCTGGTTCTTTCAGTTTTAGATTTAAGTTCTGTTGATTGTTATAGGTTTTGGTTTGTATGAGTTGTCCCACAATATCTGTTATTGTTACTGTAACTGATTCGGTCTGATGACCTAAATCAACAGAGAAATTTCCGTCATTAGGATTTGGGTAAATAACAGGTTTCATTTCTAAATCATTTTTTGTTACACCAACAGTTGTGGTAACAATAAGCGCATAATCTTCTACTTCACCATCAAAACCTGTTTCACAGGAATCTGGATTTACACCAAATTTGGCAGATACCCGCATTATTGTTTTTCCAAGAAGAGCCGTTGGCGGAATAGTGATGCTTAACGGAGAAAGTGTGGTAATTCCATCAACAGTATTTGTAGCAGATCCTAAATCATATTCTTCACCTACATCATCAAAATCTATATCTTGATTCCAATCTACCCAAGCTTTTGAATAAATGATGTAATTCCCATCTGTATTTACATTTACAGTAAGATTGTAGTTGTTTCCTATCAGAACAGTTGTAGAGTCAGAAGGGCTATAGTTAGTGTAAGGTTGTGTTTTTCCAGTAGCATTGTTTATCGTATTAAAATCAACCAAGGTAACTGCAGTTGCCCATGACATATTCCCTGAAGATATGCAAGGAACTAATTCTTTAACATCATACATAAATTTATAAGTCTCAGTAGTGTCTCCAGTATTCCCTACTGCATAAACTTTAAAGTATACTTTCGAACCCCCTGGTTGATTTGGTATTGGACTGTTTGATACCCAAGTAGAATCCATTGTATTGGTCATTGGAATAACATTACCAAAAACTGGAGTATTAACTGACCATTCTACATATGCACTTGTTATAGTATTATCATAAGTTATGGTGGATGTAACGTACTGATCATTTCCTTCTATAGGATCAGATAAAGTAGGTTGATCCGTTATTTTAGTAGTGAGTATGGTCGGAAAAATTTGTCTATTATCTAAAGTGTATTCCCACAACCCTCTTCCCCAAGTTGCGGCACGTAGGGTATTTGACCCATACATTATTTCGAGTTCTAGCACGGCCATATTGGGCAAGTTTGGGTTGTATAAACTCCAACTAGCATCAGCCATAGCTTTTTTATAAACTCCTATTTCAGTTCCTAAATAAATGGTAGAAGCATCAGTATGATCAATTACCACTGATCTTACGGGCATATTACCTAAATTGTAGGTAATGTTTTGCCATGTTGTACCCATATTGGTTGTGATATATACTTTTTGATTATTGTTTTGATGAGTTCCATAAACCACAACTATTACATTATCATTTTTGGGGTCGAAAGCAATATCTCTGATAGATGCATTTGGTAACGAACCCTGAATGTCCCAGAAGTTGCTTCCACCATTCATTGATAATTCAATGTTTTCGTTTTTAGTTACGATCATGATGTTTGAGTTGTTTTCTGCAATACAAGCGTAATCTACAGTTCCTGAAAAACTAGGTGTTCCTAATTGTATCCAACTAACACCAAAATCATCACTTCTATATAGTGTATCTCCCGCTGAGTAAACTGTCATTTGGTTGTTTGGGTCGTAAAAGAGAGGGGCAATCCATCCGCCATTTTGACCATTTGGGGTTGCGGCACTTTGAGTTGTTCCTCCATCAGTTGTTCTTCTTCTTCCACCATATTGTAAGCTACCTATCATCCAATCATCGTTTAATGGATGAATAATTCCTTCCATTCCATCAGCACCATAAAATTCTACCCAAGAATTTTCTGTTTTTATACTTGTTCCATTATCTTGAGATCCAGTAATAGTTCGTTCATGATTAGATTGACTCAACCCAAGGTTGTAGTTTTCACGTATCGATTGTCCTTCATAAATTCGCCAAGTAACGCCATTGTCACTACTCTTGCATAAAAGACCATCAGTATTTACCCAAAAAACGCCATTTTCGCATTTTGCGCCTCTTATATCTGCATGTACATAAGTGCCAGTAGTGTTGTAGTTGGCATTTCCTTGGCTCCAATAAGTTGCCTGATTAAAGGTCACCCCTTCATCATTACTCATATGGGTATCAATATCACCAATTAGCATAATATTGGTATCAACATCACTTACTGTAAAAGCTCCATAATTTGATATTCCGGAATTGGCAGTAAATGTAAAGCTTTGTCCATTATTTTGAGACTTCCAAATACCATCACTACTTCCTACATAAACACAATTAGGGCAAGCTGCAGAAACAGAAAGTCTAATATCACTTCCATTTCCTACAAGATTGCTAGAGGTATTAAAGGAAAGTCCTCCGTTTGTTGAAACGTATATTTGATTATCGTTATTTGAGGTTGCTGCGTAAATGATGTTTGGATTAGTTGGGTGAAAAACAATGGCTTTAAAATCTAAAGCTGCAATGGGATTTGACCAAGTAGATAAATCATCAGCTGATCTAAATAAACCTTCTTGTGTTCCAATAAAAACCAAGTCTGAAATAGTGGGATGGTAGGCAATTATATATATGCTTTGAGATGTTCCCAAACCTCCCCAACCTAAATTTGTGGGGTTAAAATTAGTGACCGTCCAATTATCCCCAGCATCAACTGACCGATAAATTCCATGGCTAGCACCATTATTTGAGTTTCTAACATTTATAAGAACGGAATCTGGATTAGTTGGAGATACGGTTATTGTATTAACACCCGTAGCAAATAGATTATCTGTTGTGCTTTCCGACCAAGTTGCACCATTGTTCATCGTTTTCCAAAATCCACCACTTCTAGATCCAAGGTATATTCTATTCGTATCGTTTGGGTCTGCGTAAAAAGATTCTACTCGACCAAGACCAACTGCATAATGTCCGGTAACTTGTTCAATAAAATGAGGACCTAATTCTTCCCAGCCACTATTGAATAGAGCTTTGCTGTTTGGATTATTTTTTTTGAATGATTTAAAATTTTTCGAAACAAAATATGGATCTATATTACTTCTGTCACCAGAAGGATAGTACTTGGCTTCATTTTCAAAAAGCCATCGCTGGTATCCTTTCCAACCAGAACCTTTTTCAGTTTTGTCTATATCTTTGAAGTGTAAATTAGCAGCTTCTACTACATCATAAATATTAACACTTGGATCGTTTTTTAGTTCTTTCCAAGTTTGGGCTGAAGCAGAAGAAATGAAAAATAAAATAAAATAAAAAATAAAAAATAAAATAAAAAATAATTTTTTTTGAATGGATCTCATACTAAGAATGGATTATATAAAAAAGCTCTTTAAAAGTAGTATTAATGAGGCATTTTTAAAAGAAATAGTTCACTTATATTTTATGTCAATATTATAACAATTAATCTACCTTTTTAATCTCAATAGGATGAGGTGAGTATTTATGTAGTAGTTTTGTATCAACAATTAAATAAAAAAACATGAAAAAAATGATAAAGATAGCAGCAATGCTATTAGTGGTTATTACTACTACAAATGCAGTTGCACAAGAATTACCACAACCAAGCCCTGCGGCAAAAGTGGAGCAAAGAATTGGATTAACAGATGTTACTGTTGAGTATTCTAGACCAAGTGTAAAAGGAAGAAAAGTGTTTGGAGAGTTAGTTCCTAACGATGTAATTTGGAGAACTGGTGCAAATTTTAATACACTTGTTACTTTTACTGATGATGTTCAAATTAATGGACAACCATTAAGTGCTGGTACTTATTCAGTATTTACGATTCCTTCAGGAAAAAATCCTGAGTGGACTGTAATGTTTAACTCGATTATTGATGCTTGGGGAGAAGGAAAGTACGATAAAGTGAATGATGTTGTAACTATATCTGTAGAACCAAAAACTATTACTAAGGTAGAGTCTATGCAGTTTTCATTTGATAATTTAACGAATAAATCAGGTGATTTAATTTTAGCTTGGGATAATGTTGCTATTAGCGTAACAATTGGAGTTGATGTTGACGCAAAAGCTTGGGTTAATATAAAAAAAGCAATAAAGGAAGCTACGGAAGAAAACAAAGCAAGCATATACAGAAACTCTGCTAAGTATACGGTAACTTCAAATAAACAATTGAAAGAAGGTTTAGCTTGGATTAACGAATCTATAAAAGCAAAAGAATATTGGTATAGCTACTGGGTAAAAGCTGATGTACAACATGCTTTAGGTGATAACGATGGAGCAATTACAAGTGCTAAAAAAGCAATTGAATTAGGAGAAGCTGCTGCTAAAGAAGATGGAAAAGAATTTGGTTATAAAGATCGTTTAGAGAAAGCTATCACTGAATTTAAATAGCGTAACGACACATTTTAATGTGACAATTGAACTATTCCAAAGAAATTTGAGATCCATTCAATAAAAGAAGCTCCATTAGTTAATTCTAATGGAGCTTTTTAATTGGGTGGATATTTTGAATGTTTATGCTTCCGTTTTATCGAATGGATTAATGATTGAAGCAAAGAATACAACTAAACCACAACCAATAACATTGTACCATAAATAAGCTACTTCTTGTACTTCATGTCCCATAATAAATGAACCTATTTTTTGACCCCAAAAGTGGAGCACAATTACGAGTAATTGTGCGATGATAGCTCCAATAAATGTTGCTTTTCCTTTGATATTCTTTAAGAAGAAGGCAATTAAGAATATTCCTAAGATAGTACCATAAAATATAGACCCAAGTATGTTTACTAGTTCAATTAAGTTTTCAGAGAATGCTGCAAAAAAGGCAAACATAATGGCTAAAACACCCCAAACACCAGTTAATATTTTAGAAGCAATTAGGTAGTGTTGTTCTGAGTGCTCTTTGGAGTTTAATCGTTTGTAAAAATCTATTGTAGTAGTAGTTGCTAAGGCATTTAACTCGCCTGATGTTGATGACATTGCTGCAGAAAAGATAACTGCTAAAAGTAATCCGACCAAACCAATAGGGAGATAGTTCATAATAAATGATAGGAACACATAATCAGAATCTCTAGATTTATTATCTGGAACAGCTTTATTGACGAGAGCTTTTGCTTTATCTCTTATCGCTAATGCCTCAGTTTCGTTCGATTTTACAGTTTGGATAGTATAATCTAATGTTTCCTGGCTATAATTAGTGTTTTCATAATTATCGACAACAATTTTTAAAGCTTCCTTTTTTCTGCTATAAACTTCAGCATAATCAGCTTCAATAGCTTTCATGTCATCAGCGTATTCAGTTTGGTAAACCTTGGCAGTAGCATTTTCATTAAATAGGACAGGGTGCTCTTGGTATTGAAAAAACACAAAAACCATTACTCCTACAAATAGAATAAAGAATTGCATCGGAACTTTCATTATGGCATTAAACATTAATCCCATTCGACTTTCGTAAACAGAACTTCCACTTAAATAACGTTGTACCTGAGATTGGTCTGTACCAAAGTAGGAGAGTGCTAAGAAAGTTCCTCCAGTTATTCCAGTCCAAAATGTATAACGTTTATCTACATCAAAAGAGAAATCAACAACATCCAACTTACCCATAATTCCGGCTACATTAATGGCATCTCCAAAAGAAACAAAATCAGGTAATTTATTAATAATGATAAAAAATGCTGCAAACATTCCAGACATAATTATTCCCATTTGCCATTTCTGCGTTAAGCTTACCGCTTTTGTTCCACCAGAAACAGTGTATATAATTACTAGAATCCCAATCAATAATATGGTTAAACTTAAGTTCCAATCTAAAGCTGTAGATAGAATAATTGCAGGAGCATAAATCGTTATACCTGCAGCTAATCCACGTTGTATTAAAAATAATGATGCAGCTAATAATCTGCTAGAAACTCCAAAACGAGACTCTAAATATTCATAGGCCGTAAAAACTTTTAACTTGTAGTATATTGGAATAAACACCGCAGATACGATGATTAACGCAATGGGTAATCCAAAGTAGTTTTGGACAAAGCCCATTCCAGATTCATAAGCTTGACCAGGAGTAGAAATAAAAGTTATTGCACTGGCCTGTGTTGCCATTACAGAAAGACCTATAGTGGTCCATTTCATTTCGTTTCCTCCACGCAAGTAATCTTGTAGATTAGCATTTTTACGTGTTTTCCAAGTTCCGTATGCAACAATAAAAACTAAGGTTCCGAGCATTACTATCCAATCAACTATGCTCATTATTTATAGGTGTTAGTTAGCAAGTTAAATAGAATGATAAGGAATGCTAAGAATCCTAAAACAAAAATATAGAGTCCTTTCCAGTTTTTGAAAAATGGAGGTTTTTGGAGTTTAGTCATGTTTTATAAATGATAGAATGAGTTAATGATATAACTAAAAAAAAGATTGGATGATAGTCTATTGTTAATTGGTTGAGGTTCTAGCTTTAGATTTTTTTAAAGATTCACAAAAAAATAACATCAACAGCAAACTGTTTTGTTTTTTTTTTATCTTTTCGATAAACAGTTCTTTTTCTATCATAATACTTCTTTTTATCATTGAATCATTTCCCGTAGGAAATTATGTTAGCAAATAACTTAAATGCTCCAGGAACACCTGCCGGTAACTCTCTAAAGAATGAAATTCCAGTGTAAATAAAGCTTCCTTTTCCATAGTTGGCTACTAATAAAGCACCACTTTTCATTGACTCGTTTGTATCGTTCCATCCTAAAATAGGCGTGTATTTTTCATCCCATTCATTAGGAAAGTATAAACCTCTTTCTTGTACCCAATTTTCAAAGTCTTTATCAGTGATTTTGTTTGGTGAATTTAATATTTGGTGTTGAGGTGCTAATCTAGTAACAGCTGCATCTTCTTCAGTAACTCTATCTCTTGAAAGTGTTAATGGGAAAGGCGCCATTGTTTTAGTATCAACCCTCCTGTTGGTGTTGTATTGTACTACATAGTTTCCGCCATTCTCTACATACTTCATTAATTTATTGTAAACATTAACCATGTATTTGTTCGTGTTGTAAGTTCTAATTCCGGCAACAATAGCATCATATTTTGACAGGTCATCGTTTTTTAAGCTGTTTTCATCCAGCATCACAACACGGTAACCTAATTGATCTAATGCTGTAGGAACTTCATCACCTGCGCCTTTAATGTAGCCAATAGTTTTTCCTTTGATTTCAACATTTAATCTTACCGCTTTAGCACTTGCTTCAGGTAATAAGGTTTGTGTTTGAATATGATCATATTCAATTGATATTAAACTTTTCACATTTTCAATTTCTATGTTTCCTGTACTTTCGTTTTGAGATGGGGTAACACTAAAAATTAATACTTTCTCTTCATTTTTGTTTTTGAAGTTGTATTCTATTGATGCTGGCACTGATTTCCACCCCTCAGGTAATTTTAAAACGATATTTCCTTTTATATTAGCTTGATGCCCTTTAATTGTAACACTAATATTTTTCGGTTCACTATTAGAAAATACATAAACAGGATCAGCAATATTTGCAGTCACTTTTGGAGCATAGAAAAATGGTCTGTAAATTTCCCCTTTAACTCTGTCGGTCCATTTGTAGGTAATGTCTCTAGAAATAGGAAGCTCAATGCTGTTAATTTTTAAGTTAAAATATACTGGAAATGCTGAACTGTTTTCTGGTACACCAATATTACCTTGGGTAGGAACTGTGTAAAGTCCTTCAAAAGGATCGTTTAACCAATAAGGGTTTGTGCTTCTATCGTTTAAGTGTTCCGGACATTCAATTTTACTTTTAAAACTTAACGGTACATTATTCGCTAAAGTGGAGTTGATGTTTGTATCAATTTTATCATACTTAATACTTTCTACCTGAATATTTAAATTACTTCGATTTATTAACGTTGTAGTCAATTCAATCTGATTACCAATAGTCGTACTATAATCATTTGCAGTAACCTCTATAAAAAGGCCTGCACAATTTGCAATAACTGATCTTATATTACTCAGTTTTATCAATTTGTTTTTATTGTTATCTGGTAGTTTATCGATAAGAAGATATGCCTCGATAAGAGTAGGAACGATCAATTCAGGCTTTTCAGCATTAAAATTGTTAATTGCTTTAGAAATTAAATTCTCAATCTCCTTTCCATTTTTAACAGATTTCCAAGAAAGACTAACACCATCAAATGCATCAGTTTTAAAGGGATCTCCTTTTATCAGTTTTAAGTATTCTAATTTACTACCACGTTGTTTAGCTGAACCAAAACCTTGACTTTTGTGCATTGTTCTACTTTCTGCAGCCATTTCACCATAAGATTTTCCTAATAAAGTGTTGTAAGTTCCAATATCAATTGTAGTGTATTCTGTTGGGTTTGCTTTAGCTTTCTCTGGAAGTTCCTTATCCCACCAAGTACTTGTATTTAAAAAGAATCTTTTTGGCTGCCATACAGAAGTGTATTCTAATTGTTTTGGAAATGCTTTTAAGTCTCCAGCCAAATCAAATGCTTCTTCAGCTAAAATAGCAGAAGCAGTATGATGTCCATGTCCTGCATCTGAAGTAGGAGGGAATCGAGTAATAATAACATCTGGTTTAAATTTTCTTATTGCCCAAACAACATCCGCTAATACTTCTTGTTTATCCCATTTTATAAATGTCTCTTCAGGAGTTTTAGAGTAACCAAAATCTACAGCACGAGTAAATAACTGTTCTCCACCATCAATTTTTCTAGCCTCTAAAAGTTCTTGTGTTCTAACAATTCCCATTAAAGGCCCTTTTTCAGTTCCTATTAAATTTTGACCTCCATCACCACGAGTTAATGAAAGGTATCCGGTTCGTACCATTCTTTCATTCGCCATATAAGCTATTAATCGAGTATTTTCATCATCTGGGTGAGCAGCAATATATAATATACTCCCTAATGTATTTAGCTTATTTAGAGCAAGTTTTATTTCTGAAGCATTCATTTGCTTTTGTGCAAATGCAGAAAAAGACATTAAAACTAATAGGGTAATTGTAACTATTCTCATATATAAAATTTGAAAAGCAAAAGTACCCATTTGGTTATTATGTAAAAGTTAATACACGACAAAAGGTTATCAATGATGATATTTTTTTAACTTTTAAAATAGATGGTAAAAAAATCCAATCCTAATATTGAGATATAACTTAAAACTATTATTTTTAATAAGACGCCATTCAAAACATACTTTATTAATTTTATTTGCTGAATTTATATGTCATAAAATTATGGTCTAAAAAAAAATAAGGACTGAGTTTCTTTCAGTTTTTTGAGTCTCCATTAAGATTCCATTTTGATAATTTAACTTTTCACCTAATCTCACCTAGCATTTAGGAAAATAGCTATTTAATAGCTAGTTTTAAAATGAATTTTATATTTACTTTCATTTGGAAATTGCAAGCTTATGTCATGTGAAAATTGAGTTCTCCAGAAAAAAAATACTGATGTTCTATTAAAATTGGTCACTTATTTTTTGGACTCTTTATTTTTCACTTTATCCTGTGCATAAAATTTGTATTAGAAGAATTAATAAAAATAATAAGTATTAGGTTTCCTAAATAATTCATTTAAAAAGAATCTTTAATCAACAGCTATTAGATTTTATTGGCAGATTTACAAATAATTGAGACGTAATTTATCTTGTTTACATTTGATTAATATTGTGTGTATTTTTGGGATATGTTTCGAGTTTTAAAAATAGTAAATATATTGTGTTTTATATTGATGTTCTTTAGCGTTTGTCAAGCACAAAAGAAAGAGGTATTTAATAAAGATAATAAAGGGCAGTCTTATGCTATATTATCTGCTCAAGGAACTAAGGATGTTTTTTCTTTGGCTCAAAAAAACTATTTCTCAACTAATTTTCTGGTGATTAAAGAGAATTGTGACTCAATGATTATTTTTTCTAATAACGCTGTTCAGTATGCAGATAGCGCACTTTTATTTGCTTGTGATTCTTGTAATGTTGCTAAGGAAAGAATGTTATTGGCTAAATTTTATCAATTAAAAGTTTTAGAGTATTGTTCTCTGATTAAAAATGAAAATAGTAATGAATCGATTCATCTATTATCAGAAAAATTGATGGATGCAGCAGGTAATGGAATTGTTGAAGCTTATGCTGCCTCTTTATATTTTGAGAAGGAAGAGGAAGAGGAAGGTAAGCTTGATTTAGTATTGGATGAAGAAGTTGAAGATGTTTACTATAAAGAGATTCCTAGAGAAATAAGTAAGCTAGAGATAGATGAGATTTCCTACATGACAATTAAAGAATTGTATGGAAAAAGGTTAGCGGAGATTGATGATGAGTTAATTTCACTTAAGAAGCGTGCAGAAAAAAGTAGAGGTAACGATTTAGCAGAAGTAAATAAAGTAATAGCACATTTAGTAAATGAAGAAGAAAAATGTTTTGAAAAAATGAGAGGAAGTGAGGATCGGTTGGTAAGTGTGAGGAATGAATTAAGTTTAGAAATGCTGAAAGTTGTTCATAAGGATATTTTTTCTAGCGAAAAGGAAGGTTTTTATAATGAAAATGTACCTATACCAGAGATTAATGAAATTCCTATTGGTCTTGTTTATAAGATTCAAATAGGATTTTTTAAAAGTCAGTTACCATCAGAACATTTTAATGGCATTTTTCCTCTTAGTTCTCAAAAGATCGATGACACTTATTATAGATATGTAGCTGGTAATTTTGCTAAATACCAAGATGCAAAGGATGCCAAAGTAAAGGTTGTTGAGAAAGGATATACAGACTCTTTTGTTGTCGCTTTCCTTAATGGAGAGAAAGTTTCTATTAGTGATGCACTAGAAAATGAAGAAAATAAATAGTTAATCTTCTTCTGTTTTAGATACCCATTTTATACTATCGATAATAAGTAATGAGCTGTTTGGATTAGCGTTTGTACCCGAAATCCCAAAAACTAAATCAATACTTTGTAGATACCTGTTTGTGAAGTTTGCAAGAGGTATTTTAACTTCATTAAA
This sequence comes from uncultured Flavobacteriales bacterium, assembly GCA_913048175.1. Lineage (GTDB taxonomy): Bacteria > Bacteroidota > Bacteroidia > Flavobacteriales_E > Vicingaceae. The sequence goes on from CAJWVX010000020.1 coordinate 14,514, forward strand.
ACTGTTTGTATCTAATAATGATGATGATATAGTTTGAGGATCACTAAAACGATAGCCATCACAATTTATTCCTCCAGAGCTTAAATGATTTCCATGAATTAGAACTTCAAAATTTGCAATGTCAGCATCTGGATGAAGCTTTGCATTAAAAATTAAGTTCCCATTTTTAAAGTCATTAGCACTTTGTTTATTAAGTAATTGGATGATTAGTTTATAATTACCACTAGCGTCACTATTTACTAATAAATAAGTATCACCAGTTATTGTTGTGTCTCCAGGTGTAATTGTTGTATCAGGTGGTGTAACAAGGTTGTCTATCAAGGTGTCAGGAATAGTAAATGTTGAGTCTGGATTTAAAAAAATTGTTGTAGTATTTGTAAGGCAGCTCTTTACTTCAAAACTACCAATTGCAGCATCTCCCCAATAACCAAGATTTCCATTTGACCATATTGTAAAAGAAGAATCTAAATATTCACATGATCCATCATCTGTTACTGCCAAGCTAGAGTAATTTAAAGCTTTGTTGTCAGTACATCCTTCTTTTTCTTTTTCTTTACTGCAAGAGAATACTATGATTGATAATAGGATTATTGATAAGGATAATTTAACAATTTTTTTCATAGCTATTTGATTATCTTAATAGATGGTAATTAAAGTAAAGTTACAGAATGTAATGGATTGAAGCAAGTAAGGTGTTTTTCTTAATTACTTTAAACATCTATTAACTTTATTTTGATGAGCTTCTTTCTCTTCGATGTTACTTTGATCGGGGAACATGATAGAACAATCTCCTGTTTTCATTTTATGTAATTCTGCCATTGCTTCATCAAATTCAGCATCAGTAGCATTGTCACTCATCATTTTATCCGTAAGTTTTTTGTTCTTTTTTACGCAATCACAAAAAGACATAGCTCCTTGCTCAACTTTTTTTGCTTCATCAGCATTCATTGCGTCTTTTAAACTTATTTCTTCTTCAATAACCTCTTCCTGATAAACACCCGTAGAACTTGTGTCTGCAGCTGTCTCTTCTGAATTAACATCATTAGTAGAAACGGTCTCAATTACTTTTTCGGTTTCCACCTCTATAGTTGGATCTTCTCCTTCACAAGAAGTGATGAATAATAAAAGTGTAAAAATGCTTAAAAGTGAAAGTAGCTTTTTCATAGTGTTAGTTTGTTTTATGAATTTTAAAGATAGAAAAATCTTTGGAATTTAATTTGCAAAAGTTTGTAAGTCAGAAAGTTTTTTGTAAACACCTGCTTGTTCTAATAGTTCAGTATGGTTTCCTCGTTCTACAATTTGTCCTTTTTGAATTACTAATATTTCATCAGCATGTTGTATGGTAGATAATCTATGGGCAATAACAATTGAGGTTCTATTTTGCATTAGTTTAAATAAAGCATCCTGCACTAATTTTTCTGATTCTGTATCTAAAGCAGAAGTTGCTTCATCTAAAATTAAAATAGGAGGATTCTTTAATACAGCTCTAGCGATACTTATACGTTGCCGTTGACCACCAGATAATTTTCCACCTCTATCACCAATATTGGTTTCATAACCGTTTTCCATTTCCATAATGAAATTGTGAGCATTTGCAATTTTAGCAGCCTCTATCACTTGCTCTTTATTGAAATTTTCACTTCCTAAGGCAATGTTATTTAGTATGCTATCATTAAATAAGATAGATTCTTGAGTTACAATTCCCATTAACCCACGTAAGTTCTTTAATCCAATTTCTTTAATATTAATTCCATCAATCAGAATTTCTCCTTTTTGGATGTCATAAAAACGTGGTAATAAATCTGCAAAAGTTGATTTTCCACCTCCTGATTCTCCCACTAAGGCAATTGTTTTTCCTTTTTGAATCGTAACGTTAACATTGTCTAGAACAGTAGACCTATCGTATCCAAATTCAACATTTTTGTAGGTGATAGCTTTAGAAAAATCAGTTACTATTTTTGGATTAGCAATATCAGTAATGTCATTTTTAGCTTGTAAAACTTCTTCTAATCTATCTGCAGAAGCAGCACCTTTTAATACAATTGCATAGGCAGTAGAAAAGGCTTTAACTGGAGTTAAAAGTCTTGCAAATAAAATGATGTAGGCCATAAATTCGCTACCACTAAAAGCATCTTTTTGCTCAGGGGATGTTTCTAAAACCAGGTTTCCACCGTAATAAACCAAAACGAGCATTACTATAATTCCCATAAATTCACTAATTGGTGCAGCAGCATCTCTTTTTCTACCCATTTTAAGGGTAAGTTTTGTGTGTGCTTCATTTATTGAATCAAATTTATTTCGGATATGGTTTTCAGCATTAAATGCTTTAATAATTCTTAATCCGCCTAGCGTTTCTTCTATACTAGATAGAATGCTTCCAACCATTTCTTGAACTTGCTTAGAAGATTTTCTTAAACTTTTGCCTAATTGGCCAATAATTAGTCCGCTGATAGGAAGTAATATCATAGCAAAAATAGTAAGCTCAGCATTCATTATTATCAATGTAGTAACATAAAGAGTAACTGCTATTGGCTCTCTAAACATTAACTCTAAAGAATTTAAAATGGACCATTCAACTTCTTGTACATCAGATGTCATGCGGGCCATAATGTCACCTTTCTTTTGTTCAGAATAATAGGAAAGAGGTAGCTCTAGTGTCTTTTTATGAATCTTTTGTCGCAAGTCTCTAACAACTCCAGTTCTTAAAACGGAAATATAGTATAGTGCAGTGTATCTAAATACATTCTTTAGGAGTGTAAATATTCCTACAACTACACAAACAAAAAGTAACATGCTTGCTTTATCATTATCTACAATGTATTGCTGCATTGTAAAGTTAAAATAATCAGCAAAAAAATCTTTAGTGAAAGCAAATGTTGGTTCTGTAGTAATCGCTTCAGTTTCTTTATTGAATAATAAATTCAATAAAGGAATAAAAAGCATTAACGATAGCAGCTCGAAAATGATGGATAAAATATTACAAAATATATTGATAAAGCCATACTTTTTGTAGCTAGCAGCATATTTTAATATTTTAGCGAAACTTTTCATGGTGATTATCGAAAATAAATATTTCTGTCTTAATCAATAATTATTGTAGGCATTGCCTGTTAAAATAACTCTACTCCAGTAAAATTGAAAGGAGTTATTTGTTTTAATTCAGTTTTAATAGTATCGTTAACATCTAAACCATCAATAAAATTTGAAATGGATTCACCATTAATTTTTTCGTTAGTTCTAGTTAATTCTTTTAAGGCTTCATAAGGTTTTGGATAACCTTCTCTTCTTAATACTGTTTGTATTGCTTCTGCAGCAACAACCCAGTTATTTTCTAAATCTAAACGTATTTTATCTTCATTAATCAAAAGCTTATCCATTCCTTTAATTAAAGAGGCTAAAGCTAATAAAGAATGCCCGATTGGAACACCTACGTTTCTTAAAACAGTAGAATCAGTTAAATCTCTTTGTAAACGAGAAATAGGAAGTTTTGCTGATAAATGCTCATAAAGAGCATTTGCTAATCCTAAGTTTCCTTCTGAATTTTCAAAATCAATAGGATTTACTTTATGTGGCATTGCTGAAGATCCAATTTCTCCTGCCTTAATTTTTTGTTTGAAATAGTCCATAGAAACATATGTCCAAACATCTCTATCTAAATCAATAAGTATAGTATTGATTCTTTTTAAACCATCAAAAAGAGCAGCTAAATTATCATAATGTTCAATTTGAGTTGTTGTTTGAGAACGATCTAAACCTAAACCATTGTTTACATAGTCGTTAGCAAAATCTACCCAGTTAGTTTCTGGATAGGCAACGTGATGTGCATTTAAGTTTCCTGTTGCACCGCCAAATTTAGCAGAGAAAGGAACTGCTTTAACTTGTGCAATTTGCTTTTCTAAACGCTCAACAAAAACATAAAACTCTTTTCCTAAACGAGTAGGTGAAGCTGGTTGCCCGTGAGTTTTAGCTAGCATGGGAATATTTTTCCATTCAGTAGCTCTTGATTTAATTAGAGCAACAGCTTTATCTAACATTGGATAATAAACATCGTTTAACGCTTCCTTTAAAGATAAAGGTACCGAAGTGTTATTAATATCTTGAGATGTTAAACCAAAATGAACAAACTCTTGTTGTTCATCAATTCCTAAAGCTGTAAATTTATCCTTGATAAAATACTCAACCGCTTTAACATCATGGTTGGTTGTTTTTTCAATTTCTTTGATGGCTAAAGCATCTTCGTTAGAGAAGTTCTCATAAATAGAACGAATAGCACCATAAAGCGACTTATCAAAATTAGCCAATTGAGGAAGAGGTAATTCACAAAGAGCAATAAAATATTCTATTTCTACTCTTACTCTATATTTGATTAGAGCAGCTTCAGAAAAATAAGTTCTTAACTCTTTAGTTACTCTTCCGTATCTACCATCTATGGGAGAAATTGCTGTTAATTCGCTTAAATTCATCTTAAATTGTAAAAATTGTTAAAAGGCAAAAGTAACGCTTTTAAGGGGAATATTAGAGGCGTTTATTGTGTATATTTGAGCAAGTTATTAAGGATTTTTCATGAGTTTATTTAAACATTTTGGAACAGGAATTAGTGCTTATAATAAAGCATTAAGTCTTATTTTTTCTAAAGGACTTTGGTGGTTCTTTGTTTTTCCTATCGTATTAAATGTTTTAATGATGATTGCTAGTTGGTTTGGTATTGTCTCTTTGGCAGATGCTGCTGAAACTTGGACCAATGGATTAATGAATTTTGATGCTGATTCCTTCTTTTTAGCAGAGCATCTACAATCAAGTTCAGCTTTTATTGCTAGTGCTGTTGGTTGGACTGTTTGGTTGTTTTCTAAGATCTTGTTTTTTGTTTTGTACGGCTTATTTGGAGGTTATATAATTATAATACTGATGTCACCAGTCTTTGCAATTTTATCCGAAAAAACGGAAGAAATATTAACAGGAAACAACTATCCATTTAATGCAGATCAGATGATTAGAGATGTTGTTAGAGGAATAATGATAGCCTTTAGAAACATGTTTATTGAATTAGCTTATATGATTGCCATTTTTGTGTTAAGCTTTTTTATCCCTGTTTTAGGTGGGATAATTGGGACTATAATTTTGTTTTTTATTGCGTCTTATTTTTATGGCTTTGCTTTTATTGATTATACCAATGAAAGACGAAGTTTAAGCTTAAAGCAAAGTGTTCAATTTATTAGAGCAAATAAAGGGTTGGCAATTGGTAACGGATTTGTATTTGCTTTAGCAATGTTCATTCCAATGTGTGGCACATTAATAGCAGGATTTGTAGCAATAGTATCTGTTGTTGCAGCTACAATTGCAACCCATAAAATTGTAGATTTATCTAAGAATTCTCATTCAAATTCTATAGAGAAGAAAATAATTGATAATATTGAATTATCAGAGGATGAAAAACCTAAGCAGATAGATGGAAGTACAGAGGATTAAAGTTTCAGCAGTTTCTTATATAAACACATTACCTTTTTTGTACGGGATAAATAAATCCGAAATAAAAAATCAATTAGACTTATCCTTGGATATACCTTCTGAATGTGCAAAGAAGTTATTGTCGGGAGAGGTTGATATAGGCTTAGTTCCAGTTGCTATTTTACCACAATTAAAAGAATATCATATTGTTTCTGATTACTGTATTGGTGCAGTTGGAAATGTTGATTCTGTAGCTCTATATAGCAATGTTCCATTAGATGAAATTGAAAGTGTTTATTTAGATTATCAATCTCGCTCATCTGTAAATCTTGTTAAGGTTTTAGCAAAGGAATATTGGCATATTTCTCCTCTTTGGATTGATACTTCCGAGGGATATGAAAATAAAATTGAAGGAAATATTGCTGGAGTTATCATTGGAGATCGAACATTTAATCTTTCAAAAGAATACAAATATAAATATGACCTATCTGGTGAATGGATGAAGTATTCCGGATTACCTTTTGTATTTGCTTGTTGGGTTTCTAATATCCAACTTCCTAAACTATTTATAGAGGAATTTAATGAAGCTTTAAGTTTTGGTATAAACAATATTGAATCGGTAATCAATAATTATTCAGGGACAACTGTCTCTAAAGAAGATTTGAATGTATACCTTACAAAAAGTATTTCATATATTTTAGATGATAAAAAACAATTAGCTATAAAATGTTTCTTAGGTTCTATTAAAACACTTGATTTCGCAGAATAAGACTCTTAATATCTATTAATAACTAATTTTTTTTTATTTCCCTTATTCGCTACTTTTACTCTTAAGTAGTAAACAAAAAACACGATTAATGGTTGGCACAAAAGATGCCATTCTATTTCAAAAAAAAATGAAGGTATGATGGCAAGAATTTTATTATTAGTAATACTTATTAGCTTTTTTGGAGATGTTTCTGCTCAAAAAGCAGATAAAAAAACGGGTAAAATTGGTTATAAGTTTAAAATGCAAGGTGCAAGACACAAGTTTTTGACTGATGGAAATGTCAGAGCAGCATTAAACACTTACCGCGAATTATTGAAAGATTTCACTAATGATGCAATGCTAAATTATAGAATAGCTGAGTGCCATTTAACGATGAAGAATTACGATTTGGCAGTAGAGTATTTTCAGAATGCTAGAAGAATTGATGCTGAAGTTGATGATGAATTAAACTTGAAATTAGGCGAAGCATATCATTATAATAATCAATTGGATAAATCTTTAGAAGCTTATAAGCTATATAGCTCAACAGCTTCAAAAAAAGATAAAGCATATTACGAAATAACAAATCGAATTGCTGGTGTCGATTATGCTAAGAAAATGATATCAGTTCCTGTTAAAGTTAAAATTGAGAATTTAGGGAAGAAGATTAACTCTAAAGGTGGAGATTATGCGCCTTCAATATCTGCAGATGGTAGAACTATGATTTTTACATCAAGAAGATCTGATACTAAAGGTGGTGGAGTAGATAAAGCTAGTGATTTTAAATATTTTGAAGATATTTATATTGCTGAATGGGATACCATAAATAATGCGTGGAATAAAGCAAGACCGATTGATGGTAAACTAAATACGGATGGGCATGATGCTAGTTTGAGTATCTCTCCAGATGGGAAAAAGATTTTTATTTACAGAAATGATGGAAAACTTTACATAGGAGATGTTTTTGTTTCTAAGATAAGAAGTTCAGGATCTTGGGGAGCTCCTAAGGCTTTAGATAAGCCAATTAACACTTCTTATTTTGAAAGCTCTGCTTGTCTTTCTGCAGATGGAAATAAACTATATTTTGTAAGTGAAAAAGAAGGAAAGAAATATGGTGCACAAGGTAGTGGTGATATTTATGTTGCAGAAAAAGTTACCAAATCTACTTGGGGAGAGCCAAAAAACTTAGGGCCAATAATTAATACACCGGGAGATGAAATTTCTGTTTTCATTCATCCTGATGGTAAAACGCTATTTTTTAGTTCTAATGGACATTTATCAATTGGAGGTTTAGATATTTTTATGTCTAAAATGCAAGAGGATGGAACTTGGAGTAAACCGGAAAATTTAGGATACCCGATTAACACAATTAATGATGATGTACATTTTGTTTTAAGCATAGATGGAAAAACTGCTCATTATTCAGCGATTAAAAAAAGTGGAATGGGAGAGCGAGATATTTATAAAATTGATTTATCGGAATATCCAATCCTTTCTGAAGGAGTTGCAGTAAACTTATCTATTTTTAAAGGGAATGTTATTGATGGAAAAGATAAAATCGCTGCAGATATTGAGTTTAAAGATGCTACTGGGAAAGTTGTAGCTAAAACTACTTCTGATGATGATGGAAACTTTTTTATTACTTTAGCTGGGAGTAAAAAATACACAATGAAAGTTTCTGCTGAAGGTTATAAATTAATCTCTAAAGAGATTAATTTGGGTGCTGGTAAATCAGGAAAAACTCATATTCAAAAAGAAGATATTAATATAGAAAAAGCAGTTGGAGTGGAATAATTTTATATAGTCTTTAAAAAAGAAACTTTCAATTTATCAATTTTTGCTAATTGTTCAATTAAATTTTCGGATTCACTTTGTCTAACTCTAAACTCAATAGTTCCAGACTCTTCTAATATTTGAGATATAACTTTTAGATCATTTTTTTTGATAAAGTTCATAACATTACTCATAATATCGTAGCCAAATTTTAAGCGATAGATATTATCAACCGTACAGGTAATAATTTTAGAATTTTCTAGAGCTTCATTAGCTGCGGCTCTATAGGCGGTTATTAAACCTCCAACGCCTAACTTAGTTCCTCCAAAATAACGGATAACAACAATCATTATATTGGTTAAACCATAAGATTGTATTTGTCCGAAAATTGGTTTTCCTGCAGTGCTACTTGGTTCGCCATCGTCACTATAGCGGTATAATTTATTATCTGCACCAATTCTAAATCCATAACAATAATGACCAGAATGAGGATGTTCTTTTTTTATTCGAGCCAAATTTTCTTTAAATTCTTCTTCAGAAAAAATAGGAATAGCAAAGCCAGTAAACTTACTTCCTTTTGCTTTGTAATGCCCTTCAGAATGGACTGTTATAGTTTTATATTGGTCGATAATCAGTAGTTTGTAATTATAAAAATACTGAATATTGCAAAGCCTAATCCAATCCAATTTCTTAAAGATAGTCTTTCTTTAAACAGAATTAAACCTACAAAAGCGGAAATAATAATAACTCCCATACTTATAATAGGGTAGACTTGTGTAGCAGCCAAACCAGAATTTTCTAACGCCCCAAAAAAGAGGATTATCGTAATGTAATTCGGTATTCCGAATATGACCCCAGCAAAAATATTTTTAAATTTTAGTTGAGGTTTTTCTTTTATAGATTGTCCTAAAAGAATGATGATTCCACTGAGCCCTGCCATAAATAAAAGACACATAAAAAACAATCCTTTATCTGCTTCATCAACAACTGTTTTTTGGGCATTATTAAATATTACATCAGCAATTCCTTGACCTATAAAAACAAGAACTATTAACCATATATATTTTTTATCAAATACAAGCTTTTTTTGTTGAGTGGAAGATAAATAGATACCAACAATAGCTAAAATGAAGCCAATTATTTTAAGGTAACTAATTTGTTCATTAGGGTATAGTATTAAGGCAACTCCAACAGGTATCAACAAGGATAGTTTGTTGGCTATAGTAGTAATTGCAATTCCTACTTTTTGAGTTCCAGTAGCATATAAATTGAAGGTTACAATAAATAATACTCCAATAACAATTGCATGGTAAATCCAGGAGGATGCTAAAATATAATCTAACGAGAAATTTTGCTCTGAAAAATATAAGCTTAAGCTACCAGCAACAAAATAGTTGACAATTAAGGCTTGAAGATTGTTAATCTCATATTTTGGGAATAGCTTAAAAAAAATTATTAATATATTAAAAGCTACAACTGTTAAGACAATATCAATCATTAAAGAAAAAGTCTAAATGATCCTCACCAAACATAAGTGATGTGTTAGGCGATTGTTTTAGAATAGGTGCTTTTAAACCTTTTGAAAATTCTTTAATTCCAGTAAATACTCTTGCCTCATCCCAAAGATTACTTTCAATAAATGTTTCAAGTAATTTAGTACCACCTTCTATTAGTACAGATTGAACTTTCAATTCAAAAAGCTGATTTAAAATTTCAGAAACTAAATCCTTTTCCTTATTAATCTGTATAAATTCTAGATTATGTCTTTTTTCATTTTTCGAATAATTTAAAACGATAGTTGGAACACTTCCGTTAAAAACTCGAAGAGTATCCGGTAGTCTTAAATTAAGGTCTAAAATAACTCTTAAAGGATTATTAGCTTCATTAATCCCTCTAACTGTTAATTGCGGGTCGTCATTAAACGCGGTATTGGTTCCAACCATAATTGCTTGAACCTCTGTACGCCAATGATGAACTAATTTTTTTGATTCATTTGAGGTAATCCAATTATAGGGTTTCTCCTCATTTTTAAGGTCAGTCTCTTGTTTTAATTTCTCAAGGTATTCAATGTCAGTTCTATCTACATCAATAAAACCATCCTGGGTTTTAGCCCATTTTAAAATTACATAGGGTCTCTTTTTAGCATGGTAATTAAAAAAACGTTTGTTAAGTTCTTGTGATTTTCTTTCTAGAACCCCAATAATAACTTCGACTCTGGCATCTTTTAATTTTTTAATTCCATTACCAGACACTTCTGAATAAGTATCAATACAACCAATAACGACTTTAGGTATTTTATGCTCTATAATTAGATTTGAGCAAGGTGGTGTTTTTCCAAAATGGGAGCATGGTTCAAGATTCACATAAAGAGTAGAATTTGATAATAGAGATTTAGCCTTTACGCTATTAATAGCATTTACCTCAGCATGAGCTTCTCCATATTTTTGATGATAACCTTGACCAATAATTTCGCCTTTATGCACAATTACACAACCGACCATGGGATTAGGAGAAACGTCCTTAATTCCTTGTTTTGCCAATTGTAGGCACATGTTCATATAATTTTTATCTATGTCCATAGCTGCAAAAGTATTGTTTTTTTTACGGTTTTTCATTTTGATTGAAGCAATAGCGATACAAAGGAATATTTTATATGAAAAAGATCCTAAGTCAAGCTGGCGATGAAGATAATAATGGCTATTTTGATCTTCATTAAAAATAAACATATAAAGATGGGTAAAAAATCAATTCTCAATAAAAAATCATTACAGTTTTTAGAAAAGTATATTAACAATGCTGCACCTACAGGTTTTGAATCTGAAGGACAAAAGTTATGGTTAGAATATATTAAGCCATATGTTGATGATTATTTTATAGATAATTATGGTTCTGTGGCAGCTATTATTAATCCAGAAGCTAAATACAAAGTAGTTATTGAGGCTCATGCTGATGAAATTTCTTGGTTTGTACATTATATTTCTGACCAAGGATTTATTTATTTAAGAAGAAATGGGGGATCTGATCATCAAATTGCTCCATCTAAAAGAGTAAATATTCATACTGATAAAGGAATTGTAAAAGCAGTTTTTGGATGGCCTGCAATCCATACTCGTAAAGGTTCGGCTGAAGAAACCCCAAAGTTGGATAATATTTTTTTAGATTGTGGTTGTGTTACAAAAGAAGAAGTATTAGAATTAGGTATACACGTAGGTTGTGTTATTACTTATGAGGATGAGTTTATGGTTTTAAATGATAGGTATTATGTAGGTCGTGCCTTAGATAACAGAATCGGAGGATTCATGATTGCTGAGGTTGCTCGTCTGTTAAAAGAGAATAAAGTGGAATTGCCATTTGGATTATACATTACTAACTCTGTTCAAGAAGAAGTTGGTTTGCGTGGTGCAGAAATGATGGTTCAAAATATTAAACCAGATGTAGCTATTATAACAGATGTTTGTCATGATACACAAACACCAATGATAAAAAAAATAGTTGAAGGTGATAACCATGCAGGAAAAGGACCTGTTTTAACATATGGACCTGCTGTTCAGAATAATTTACTAAAATTAATTATTGATGCTGCAGATAAAAATAAAATTCCTTTTCAAAGAGCTGCTGCAAGTCGAGCAACAGGAACTGATACTGATGCTTTTGCATATGCAAACGGTGGAGTTCCTTCAGCGTTAATTTCCTTACCATTAAGATATATGCACACAACTGTTGAAATGGTTCATAAAGAAGATGTAGAAAATGTAATTAAGTTGATTTATGAGTCACTTAAGAAGATTACGAACAACCATGATTTTAGATATTTTAAATAAATAAAAAAGAGGAGCTGAAAAGCTCCTCTTTTTTTATTGAATAATTATTTTCTAGAACTTGTTCCTTTTTCTGATTGTCACTTTAACCAAGTAATTTTTTTTAGAATATATTTAACTTTACTTAATGCGATATCTCTCATTTGTCCTTTTTTCTAAAAGCATAATAATAGTTATGTAAACAGTTTTATATAATTAAAAAATTAACTTTCTAAAGATACAATATAGCCACCATGTTTACGGATATTCATTACAATACCATTTTCAAATAGTAAGTATTGTCCTTTTATACCTTTTAGAATACCTGTATAATCAGGAACTTTATCAAAACCAATACTTTTAACTTTTACGGGGTAATCTAATACAGGGAAGTTAATGTCAACAATTTCATCAGCCTTCGAAATATATTGATGATACTCTTCAGCTATTAAAGATTTGGTTTCATTTTTTTGTTGAATTAAATCGATGTCTGGATATACGTTCATTAACATTTTTCTCCAATTAGTTTTATCAGCCATATGGTCTTTTAAACTAACCTCAATCATTCCTGCCAAATAACGATTTGGTGTTTCAGCCAATTTAATTGCCTTTACAGCACCTTGATCTATCCATCTAGTTGGCACTTGAGTATCTCTAGTTACTCCAACCTTCATTCCGCTGGTTAGAGATAAATAAACTACATGCGGCTTTAGTTGTACTGATTTTTCGAATTCTAAATCTCTATCCTCTATTCCTAAATGTGCTTGTGATCTTTCTGGATGGATAATCCAATCAGCTGCTTCTGGAGCATCTCTAAAACAAGGGTAACAAAAACCTTGGTTAAATGATTTAACAGTTACTCTTCCGCACTTCAAACACTCAATTCTATTTTGATAACTAAGCGTAATTTCTTTACCAATAAATTGATTCATATTTACTAGATCTTCACCAATGGGAAGTTCATATTCCACCTCTTCACCTAATTTAGTGTGCATTTTTCTAAGTTGGCCAGTATATATCATAGTTTAATGTTTAAGGTTAAAATTGTATCTAACCGCAAAGAATATAAAGTTTTTGCAAAGAACGCCAAAACTTTTTCATTCTTAAGAATTCAAGAAGCCAAACTTATTTTCTTGGCGATTTCTTCAAGTTATTTGCGGTTAATTAATCAGTTAAAACTTGTAACTTTAAGGATTTTTCAACTATTGTTTAATGGAGCTTATAAACTCAGTTTTTTCTTGGATAATCAAAAAGCGAATTCATCAAATGGAGTTGTTTATGAAATATCCTATGGATGTTCAGAATGAAGTTTTATTAAGTTTAATTGAAAAAGCAAAAAATACAGAGTGGGGAAAAGCGCATGATTATAAATCTATAAAGAATTACGAAGAATTTAAAGATAGAGTTCCTTTACAAGATTATGAAAGTTTAAAGGATCAGATTATTAGAATTAAACACGGTGAGCAAAATGTACTTTGGCCAACAGATATAAAATGGTTTGCAAAGTCTTCTGGAACTTCTACAGGAAGGAGCAAGTTTATTCCTATAAGTAAGGAGTCATTAATAGATTGTCATTATAAAGGAGGTAAGGATTTATTGGCTATTTATCATAATAACCATCCAGAATCAAAATTAATTTTAGGAAAGGTTTTAGTTGTAGGGGGTAGTAGTGCTATTAATTCTTTTAGTAACAAATCCTATTATGGAGATTTATCAGCCATTATCATGAAGAATTTTCCGATGTGGGTTGAGCAAAGAAGAGTTCCAAAAATGTCTATTGCAATTATGGATAATTGGGAAGAAAAGATTGAGAAAATGGCTATTTCTACAGCTTCAGAAAACGTCTCTAATATTTCAGGGGTTCCCTCCTGGACATTAGTATTGTTGAAGCGAATTCTTGAGCTAAACAAAACGGATAACATTTTAGATATTTGGCCCAATTTAGAATTGTTTATGCATGGAGGGGTTAATTTTTCTCCCTATAAAGAACAGTTCAAAAAGTTAGCTCCAGGAAATCAACTGAATTATTATGAAAATTATAATGCAACTGAAGGCTTTTTCGGATTACAAGATCAAAGCCAAGTAGAAGAGATGTTGTTAATGTTAGATTATGGTATTTTTTATGAGTTTATTAAGAAATCAGAAATAGAAGAAGAAAGCCCAAAGACAATAACTTTAGATAATGTTGAGCTTTATAAAAATTATGCTGTTGTAATATCTACCAATGCAGGTTTATGGCGATACATCATTGGTGATACTATTCAGTTTACATCTTTAACTCCATTTAGATTCAAAGTAACGGGAAGGATAGGTCAGTTTATTAATGCTTTTGGTGAGGAGTTAATTATAGAAAATGCTGAAAGAGCCTTTTCAAAAGCTTGCTCTGAAACAGAATCTGTAATTAAAGAATACACAGGAGCACCTCAGTTTTTTAAAAGCAAATCAGCAGGGAATCATCAGTGGTTAATAGAGTTTGAAAAAGAGCCAGAAAATATTAAGTACTTTTCTGAAATACTTGATAGTGAATTAAAACGTTTAAATTCAGATTATGAAGCTAAACGGTTTAATAATATGGTGTTAGATAAACCTGAAATACATTTACTAAAATCGGGCACGTTTTATAAATGGATGAAAATTAATAATAAGCTTGGTGGTCAGCATAAAATACCCCGCTTATCTAATAATCGTAAGTATGTGCAAGAACTACTTAAAATGGTCTAATTTTGATTGGTAGATGATTATGAAAAAAATACTATTAATACTTATAATAATTGTATCAGGAAATCTTTCAGCACAGGTAAAAGCCGTTGATTTTAAGGGGATTTGGTTAACAACTGATCAAATGGGTTATTATTATGAAATAGATGATACAGAGATTAAAAAGTATACTAAAAATGGAGCTTTAGATTGTTCATATAGTAATAATGTTTTAGGTGTTATTGCTAATGTAGATGTTACTAATCCACAAAAGGTTTTAGTTTATTTTAGAGATTTCACTAAAATTTTAATTTTAGATAACACCCTGTCGCCAACAAGTGATGTTATTGATCTAACGGATTTAGAATTGGATGAGACTACATTAGTTTGTAGATCTTATAATAATGGAACTTGGTATTATGATCCTGTTCGATTTGAATTGATAAGAAAAGATCAAGAATTAATTACAACAAACACCTCGGGTAACATCGCTAACCTTTTAAATAAGAATATACAAACTAACTTTCTAGTTGAATATAACAATAGAGTTTACTTAAACGATAAGAGCCTGGGTATTTTTGTTTTTGATAATTATGGAACCTATTTAAAAACATTACCAATAACTGGGTTAAGTTCCTTTCAGATTAAAGAAAAACAATTGGTTTATTGTAACACAAATAGCCAGGTTGAGACTTACGATTTTTTTACCTTAGAAATTGCCCAATTTAAACCTTTAGAATATAATTCTGTTTTGCAAGTAAGAGTAGAAAATAACACGATTTTTATCGTAGATAAAAACCACCATTTATTTATTGATAAAATTAAGTAGGGCAGCTTATCTCTCATATTTTTTTGTATTTTTAAGTTCTTTAAAAATTGAAATATGTTAATCTCAGTAGCAGGAAATATAGGGTCTGGAAAGACAACATTAACAACTTTATTATCTAAACATTATAATTTGGACCCTCATTTTGAAGATGTAGATGACAATCCTTATTTAAATGATTTTTATAATGACATGCAACGCTGGTCATTTAATCTCCAAATTTACTACATGACTAGTCGAATTAGTAAAATTCAGGAGATAAGAGAAAATAAAAAAAGTGTTATACAGGATAGAACACTTTATGAAGATGCTTATATTTTTGCTCCTAATTTACACTCAATGGGTTTAATGACGACAAGAGATTTTGAAACTTATTTTTCTCTTTTTAAACTTCAAGAAACTTTTATTAAGCCACCAGATGTTTTAATTTATTTAAGAGCTTCTGTATCTACATTAGTAAATCAAATACAAAAGCGTGGTAGAGATTATGAAGAAAGTATTCGTATTGATTATTTAAAGCGTTTAAATGAGCGTTATGAAGCTTGGATTTCTACTTATGATCAAGGTAAAATTGTAATTGTGGATGTTGATACAAACAATTTTTCTGAGAATGCTGAAGATTTAGGTAAAATTATTCAGAACATTGATGCAGAGTTGCATGGTTTGTTTGAGACTAAGTAGTTATTACAATATAATATTAAAGAGAAAGCATTCTGAAAAGAATGCTTTTTTGTTTACTTACTTTTTTTGTTTTGGAAAGGATTAGTTTTCGTGTTATTTTACTTTTCTGCAGAGGCATAAATAAGACTGGGGATAGATAAGTTATTTGTTTTGAGTATAACACTATGTGTAATGAAACTGTGACTGGTCAGCTGCCTTCTCAGGGGAGTGCTTACTTTTATTGTGTAAGATGTTGGAGTTTGTCCTGATGTACTAGAAAGGTTGATGAGGAGTAGGGTTTCAATTACTCAAACCATTCCTTAGATAAGTCATTCCAATCTGGACTCTCTTTTTCTATTAAAGATAATTTCCAGATTCTCTTCCATTTTTTGAGTTGCGTTCTCGTATTTAAGCATCGCTAGATAATACAAATTCTTCAAAATAGACTAATAGCGTTAAATCGTATTTAGATGTAAAACTTTGTAAGTTTTTGATTTATGTTCTGCTGCTCGCCTTCAATATCATTAGTTAAACCAATATATAATGTGCTATTTCTTTTATTAGCGAATATGTA
>CAJWVX010000021.1 GCA_913048175.1 uncultured Flavobacteriales bacterium
AATTGAGCCAATACTTTAAAGGCATATTAGCATTTATAAGCGACTTTAGAGGCCGTAAAGGAGGATATATTTTTTCTGCAATTATTCTTAGCAAGCTTCTTGGATTTATACTATCTGTATATATCATAAACTATATCTCTACAGAAGAGTTTGGATTGATTAGCTACTCTTACAACATCATTAGTTTTATTGCTCCTTTCACTGGTTTTGGCATCTATCAGAGTTTAAGTCGGTTTGGTCCTTTACAAACCTCGCAAACTAAAAAGACCCAACTCTTTAAATTCATTTTTGGCAGAGGAATAATTGCATCTATACTTCTTGTAGTAGTAGTGATCTTACTTTCTGGATTTATTACCCAATCTATACCTGAAAGCCAAGGGTACTTAAAGTTAATAAGCTTATTTATAATTAGCCACTTTATTTTAGAAACTGTAAAAATCTATTATCGAGTATATGGTCTCAATAAATTGTTTGCTTATTTAGAGATAAGTCATAGTGCGTTATTAGTTATTATTGGTTTAGGGTTTAGCTATTTTTGGGGAGGTTATGGATATGTTTTAGCACTTGTTGTAAGTCCATTAATCATATCTCTTTATGTGATTTTTAAAAACAAAGTATTTAGAAGAACCGAAAAAGAAATCTACACTAAAGCATATAAAAAATCGCTATGGATATATGGTTTATATACAAGTTTAGGTGGTTTAACTTCTCAGTTAATCTTTTCTATTGATATTATAACTATTGGTTTTTTAATACAAGATCCTAGTAGTGTTGCGCTTTATAAAGCTGCTAGTTTAATTCCATTTTCATTATTGTTTATTCCGGCTGGAGTTATGAAAACTGATTTGGTAAAAATTACTCAGAACTATAAGAACAAAGCTTTTCTTAAAAATTACGTGAGTAATTATATGAAAATATTCTTAATGATTTCAATCGTTACATTTATTATACTTTACTTCCTATCCTCTTTTATTATGGGCTTATTTGGTACTGAATATATTGCAGCACAAAATTTAATTCCCGTATTTGGTATTGGCTTAGTTGGTGCATTTCTATTTAGAAATCCTTTTGGAAACATTATTACCTGTGTTGGCTGGGCAAAGACAAATACAGTTATCTCTATAATAACATTAGCATTAGATATTGTTTTAAATATAATTTTGGTTGAAGAATATGGAATAATTGGAGCAGCCTACTCTACTACTCTCTTATTATGGATTGCAGGTGTCGCTTCTTATATTGCCTTTTTAAAATATCTAAAAACGTTAGATTAATTTCAATTATTTCCTCACTTTTGATTTATGCTTAAACTTATAAAAGGAATTATTTTATTGATTAGAAAACCATTTTTAATCAACTTAGTTATAGATAACGAATTCGTTTATAAAGACACCGTTTTAAAAGAATTTCCAACTTTATCAAAAGGATTTCCAATGTTGGATTACCTTACCCTATTCCCGAATTTTAAAGAAACAATTGCTCCGTTTTCTTTTTTAGGCGGTGGTTCTTTGGTAACCGATTTGGCACTTATTAAAGGTATGGTTAAAAAGCAAGCTAATCCTACCTATTTTGAAATAGGTACTTGGAGAGGAGAAAGTGTTATCAACGTTGCAGAACATGCGCAACAATGTTACACGCTCAATTTAACAGATAATGACCTAAAAAAAATAGGGTGTAATGATGAATATGTTAGTCAACAAGCATTTTATTCCAAAAACACTAAAAACATAGAACATCTTAAAGGCAATTCTTTTCAATTTGATTTTTCTCCCTATTATAAAAAATGTGATGTTGTTTTTATTGATGGAAGCCACGAATATGAAAGCGTTTTAAATGATACTGAAATTGCTTTTAAACTTCTGAAAGATGAAAGTTCAGTTATTATTTGGCATGATTATGCAAGTAATCCTGGAGAAATAAGATGGGATGTTTTAAAAGGAATTTACGATGGAACACCTTCTGATAAAAAAGATAAATTATATAGTGTATCAAATACGCTGTGTGCAATTTATACAAACGAGAAATTATCAACTATAGATAGTACTAAAATAACACCTACAAAGAAATTTAAAGTAACTATTGAAGCAACGAATTTATAGATATATTACTTTAATAATGTAATATCTTCCACTCCTATTAAACGTTCAACAGTAAAGGCTTCTGCATAATCAACATTAATATCTCTCCCAAAATTGGCCATTCGAGCTTTAATAAAGTTAAAAAACTTTTTACTTGAAATTGGTGTTTCAGGCAATTCAGATTCTGGATTATAGAATTGAGAACTGAAAGCTAAAATAGATTCCATCTTTTGATCTATAAAAGGTGTTACATCAACAACAAAATCAGGCTTTAAAAATCTATCTTGAATATAATTATATACTGCCTTTGGTCTCCAAAGCTCTTGATTTAGTCCATTATATTCTGTCTCTATTCTAACTAAACCTGAATAGAAACAAGATTCTGAAACTAGCTGAGATGCTCTTCCATGATCTGGATGCCTATCTTTTGGAGCATTTGATAAAACTACATCTGGCTGATATTTCCTTAGTATTTGAATAATTCCTAATTGATGTTCTTTATCATTTACAAAAAACCCATCAGCATATCCTAAATTTTCTCTTATGGAAACCCCTAAAATTTTCGCAGAATTGGCAGCTTCAATCAGTCGTAATTCTCCACTCCCCCTGCTCCCTAATTCACCTTTAGTAAGATCAATAATCCCAACTTTTTTACCCTGGGCAATATGTTTTAAAATTGTACCTGAACAACCTAATTCAATATCATCTGGGTGAACACCTATTGCTAAAATATCTAGTTTCATAATTTTTTCATTAAATAGTACAATTCACCATCCTATCCTTGTCATTAATATCCTTAACAATATTAACATTTTTAAATCCTTTTGCCTGAAGCATTTCTTTTACTTCTGCCCCATAATATTCGTTAATCTCAAAATAAATTTTACCTCCTATATTCAAATGTTCTAAAGCAAAATTTGCAATAGAAATATAAAAAACTAAAGGAGTTTCATTCTCTACAAATAAAGCCAAATGAGGCTCAAAATTCAAGACATTTGAGTGCATCAAGCTCTTTTCCTTCTCCGTAATATAAGGAGGGTTACTTACAATTATATCAAAATGAACATGCTGTTTAACAGGGTTTAATATATCAACTTCCTTAAAGTTAATAGTAACATTATTGTTATTTGCATTTTCGGAAGCTACAGCAAGAGCATCACCAGAAATATCATAAGCTGTAACATTTGTGTTTGGAATATTCTTCTTTAAAGAAATCGCTATACATCCAGATCCAGTTCCAATATCCAGTATAGACAGTTCTTTTTGATTATTATTATCATCAATAATTAACTGAACTAATTCTTCCGTTTCTGGTCTTGGAATTAATGTACTCTCGGTTACTTTAAAAGTTAAATCAAAAAACTCCCACTCTCCTATTATTTGAGCTAATGGCTTAGCTTTTTTTAAATCAACAATAACATCTTTTAGCTTATCAAAATCAGATTGTAAAAAACTATCCTCTTTATTAAGAATAAGATCAGCTTTTTCTAATGAAAAGTAATGAGCAAAAACAATTTGCAAAGTCAGTTCCAACTCGGATGAGTCAAACTGATTTACAAGCTCTTCTTTAAAATAAATGGCTGCTGAACGTACGGTTTCATTAAACGTTTTCATTATAATCAAAACTATTAATTTTTGATGGTATAAGATGTGTTATTAAGTTATTATAATTAATATCATTAATAAATATTGATTAATTCAATTATTCTTAATTTGCATAATCAAAATTTGATTTATGAAAAAAATAAATATACTGCTTTTAGGTTCATTCATTTTTACTTGTTCTTTTGGCTTCGCTCAAGGAGAAGTGAACGTTGGTGATTCTACAGCACTTGACAAAATTAAGGCTCTTGAATTTTATAATGCTGGAATTGAAATATTCAATGCTAAAGATTACTCTAATTCTATCTTACAATTTGATTCTGCCATCGTAGTTTCTCCTGATTACGAAAAAGCATACTTTAATAGAGGCTCTGCTAAATATCAGTTAAAAGATTATCAAAATGCAATTACCGATTTTAACAAATCAATTGAATTAAGCCCCGATTCTAGTAAAGCTTATTATTTAAGAGGAAGATCATTTCAGGAATTAAATAATGATGAAGCAGCTCTAAAAGATTTTAATGATGCTATTAGAGTAGATAATACTAATGCCCAAGCATATTACTATAGAGGTGGTTATTTATTTTTAGAAGAAAAGTATAAAGAGGCAATTTCTGATTACTCAAATGCTGTTAAAAACAAACCTAATTATGCTTATGCATATAATGATAGAGCAAGTGCTAAGAGGCTGTCAAATGATTTAAACGGTGCAATTAAAGATTATCAAAAAGCACTTTTAGTAGATAAATCATTGTCCTTTGTATACAACAATTTAGGGAGTGCCTTAAGAAACAATAAACAATATGATGAGGCAATTATAAATTATGACAAAGCAATTAAGCTAAAAAGTGATTATCATGTTGCTTATAACAATAGAGGTTTTACAAAACATGAAAAAGGTGACTACAATGGTGCAATTAAAGATTATAATGACGCCATTCGTTTGAAAGGAAGCTATGTTTATGCTTACAATAATAGAGCAGCTTCTAAATACAAGTTAAAAGATTACAAAGGTGCTGTTAAAGATTGTGACAAAGCTATTTTACTAAGCGATTCTTATGCGGCAGCTTATCTAAATAGAGGTATTGCACAAGAAATGTTAAGACAACAAGATAAAGCTTGTGAAGACTGGAATAAAGCAGCTTCATTAGGATTACAAAACGGAAAATCATTTGTGCAACAAAGTTGTAATTAATAATAAAGACACTACAATCATGAAAAAATATATTTACTTATTTACATTAATTCTTGTTGCTTCTTTAGTAAAAGCACAAAATATTCCTTTTGATAAAAAAATATTTAAAGAACGAAAAGATGAATTTAAAGAGGCAAAAAAGAATTTAGATGCTGGAAATGAATTGTTTGAAATATTTCCAATGAGTTATATTGATAGAAATGAAGGGAATTATATTAATCGTAAAATGGCCTACAGAGAAGCTCTTCCTCTTTTATTTAAGGCCAACAAATTTAACCCTAACAATTCAGAATTAAATTATAAAATTGGAAGATGTTATTTAATGAATGCTGTTTATAAGGAAGAATCAATTCCTCATTTTTTAAAGGCATTAAAATTAAATCCAAATGTATCTCCTAACATTCAATATCATTTAGGAATAGGGTATCATTTAACTATGGATTTTGATAAAGCTATAGCTGCCTTTACTAAGTACAAAACAACATTAGTTTCAAAAAATCCTGCAGAATTAGAGGATGTAAATAAACGAATTGAAGAATGTAAAACTGGCAAAAAATTAGTTATAAAACCTGAAAGAGTTTTTATTGACAATTTTGGTAGCCCCGTAAATGGAAAATACCCGGAATATGGTGCGATAATATCTGCAGATGAGTCAATAATGATGTTTACTTCAAGAAGGAATACTTCTACAGGAGCAGATAAAATGGAAGAAGGTCAAACTGATTATTCTGAAGATATTTACATCACAAAAAAAGAAGATGGTAAATGGACTTCTCCAGAAAATATGGGAAGTCAAATTAATACTGATGGACATGATGCAACTACTGCAGTATCTCCAGACGCTCAAAGTATGATTATTTACAAAGATGTAAAAGGTGATGGTGGTTTGTATGAATGTAAGCTAGAAGGTAATGTTTGGTCTAAACCAAAAAAGATGAATAAATTCATTAACACTAAATATCATGAATCCTCAGCTAGTTATTCTAATGATGGAAAGACTCTCTATTTTGTAACTAACAAGCCTGGTGGTTTCGGTCAACATGATATGTATGTTACTAATTGGGATGAAGCTACTCAAGATTGGGGTGAGGCAAAAAATTTAGGCCCAGCAATAAATACAAAACATAATGAAGAAGCTGTTCTAATTCATCCTGATGGGAAAACACTCTATTTCAGTTCTCAAGGACATAACACTATGGGGAATTATGATATTTTTAAATCTACATTAAAAGATGATGGATCTTGGAGTAAACCAGAAAACATGGGCTATCCAATTAACACTGTTGATGATGATGTCTTTTTTGTTATTAATGCTAGTGGAAGAAGAGGTTATTACTCTTCTTTTAAAGAAGATGGACATGGAGAAAAAGATATTTACATGATTACTTTTATAGGTCCAGAAAAGCCTGCTCAATTGAGTTCTGAGGACAATTTATTAGCAAGTGTAGCAAAACCTGTAACTGAAAAAATTATTGAGAAAAAAATTGATGCATTAACCAAAAGAATAACCATTCTAAAAGGTGTAATCAGTGATGAAAAAACACTAAAACCTGTTGAAGCTTTTTTAGAACTAATTGATATTGACGAGAACAAAACTTTAGCAACATTTAAGTCTAACAAAACAACTGGAAAATATCTAGTTTCTTTACCCTCTGGAAAAAACTATGGTTTAATAGTTAGAAAAGAGAGCTATTTATTTCACTCAGAGAACTTTAATATTTCTGATTCAGCAGCATACCAAGAGGTTGAAAAGGACATTGGTTTAAAGAAAATTGAAGTTGGAAGTATTATTGTTTTGAAGAACATCTTCTATGATTATAATAAGGCAACTCTTCGAGATGCTTCTAAAAACGAATTAGTTCGTTTAGTGAAATTGTTAACCGAAAATCCAACTATTAAAATTGAACTATCTGCTCACACAGATTCTAGAGGAGGAAATGCTTACAATCAAAAACTTTCTGAAGAAAGAGCTCAATCTTGTGTTGATTATTTAATTAAAAATGGAATTGCTTCTGATAGATTAGTATCTAAAGGCTATGGAGAAACTAGACTAATTAAATCTGATGCTGATATTGCTAAATTGAAGTTTAAAGATGAGAAAGAAGAAGCTCACCAAGAAAACAGAAGAACAGAGTTTAAGATTATTGCTAAATAATAATAACCTTAAACTCTGTAATAACTTACTTTACAGCAATAGCTGAAATTTCTACGTTTACGTTTTTTGGCAAACAAGAAACTTCAACGGTTTCTCTTGCAGGATAATCTGAAGTAAAGTAAGTTCCATACACTTCATTAATTTGAGCAAAGTTATTCATATCAGAAATAAATATGGAACACTTTACAATATCCTCAAAATCCATATTAGCCTCTAACAAAACTGCTCTTAAGTTTTCCATTACTAATTTTGTTTCGCTTTTTATATCTTCAATTTCTAATTCTCCAGTTTCTGGATTAATTGCAATTTGACCTGAAGTATATAAAGTATTTCCAGATAATACACCTTGATTATATGGTCCTATTGGCATTGGAGCATATTGTGTTATTATTATTTTTTTCATTTTTCTATCTTAATATTTTACGAACAAAAGCAACAGTAAAGTAACTCATTAAAAACAACCCTGACCATCCTTCTAAAATTGATATCCCCCTACTTATACCTGTAGGATAATAGTCTCCATAACCAATAGTTAAGAAAGTAATCGCACTGTGATAAAAACAGGTTTGAATATTAGACAATCCATCTACAGCTCCTACAGAATTAACAATCCCTCCAATTCCAAATAGTGTTAATGATAAATAGACTAAACTAAACAACACATAAATAACCAACATACTAAACAATACTCTTAGCGGATTTGTTGCAAAAAGCCCCATTTTATCGAAGATTAACCATCTAAATGCAAAGTTGGGTAAGTTAAATAATTTAGTTCCTCCAGACTTTATCGCTTCTCTATAATCTGCTTTTAGTTCAAATCTTTTAAATTGAATATAAGATTTATCCTCATCATTGTATTGCCCACTTAATTCAAAGTTTTCTTTAAGAATATTAAACTGTTCAGATTTTTGGCGTAAAGAAGTCTTCTTTTGATTACTTATTAATTCGAGTACATTATTATCCTTCCAATCAATAATGATTCTTCCCAAATTACGCATTTCGTTTAAGTAAAGTTTCTGAATATTTACTTGATGGTTAATTGGCTTAACATCTATTATATCTCTTAATACCGTTTGAGAAAGATCTATTATTTCGGCTTTTTTAACACATAAGTCTAAAAATACATCTAAACGAGAGCCTTTAAAGGAAATATACTTTGAGGTGCTTTCTGAAAAAGATAATTGGCCAGTACCAAAGTTAACGTTTTCAAATAATACATCCGCTTCGCCAAAATTAACTAACTTAAAAGTAATATCGTTATTTCCGAATCTAGCTGATCTAAAATTGAATTTCCCCTTTATTATTTCAGATTCGTCAAAATTAACGTAGCAATTTCCAAAAGCAGCCCTTCTAAAATCAACTCTTCCAGCTCCAAATTCTACCTTTCTAAAATCAACTAATTTATCTCCAAACCTAGCCTTATTAAAGTTTACAGCACCATTTCCAAATTTAGCAAAATGAAATTTCACTCTACTGTTATAAAAGTCTACATTATTAAATAATACATCTCCATTTTTAAAATTAGCATTTACAAAAGAGACCACTCCTCCATAAAATTTAACTCCAGTAAATGCTGTCGTCTCATTATTAAACTCTACATATTGAAAACTAATCTCTCCATTACCGAACTCTACATGCTTAAACTCTACTGGAGAATCATTGTTAAAGCGGCATTGATAAAAGGATATATTTCCGTGAGAAAAAACGGTATCATTAAACTTAGCAATTCCATTAAAGTTGATGTATGAGAAGTCAGTTCTTAAACTGCAGTCAAAAAAAGCATCTTCTGCAACAAAATCATTAACATCAATATGCTCTAGATCATCGTGATTAATACTTTTTTTAAACTCTGAAATAGAAAAATCTTTAACATAACATCTACTAAGATTAATGTGATCTCCAATTTTTAGTTGAGTGTAAACTTTTTCTTTAGTTACTAATCCATATTTAATTTTAGTAACTAACTTATTTTCTACAAAAGTTTTTACAACAACAGTTTGATCACAATCATTCCCTTCAAAATGAAAAGAATCGTTTAGAATTTCAATTTGATATGTTGCTATACTATTTTGCATCAAAGCATAAATGTAATATTTTGAAGTTTGAATCTAAAAAAATATCAATATTTTAGGCTTAGCAGATAAAAATGTTTGCTTATTTATCTGAGCTTAAGTTATATTGCTAATTAATATCTTTTGACTTCATTATCCTATCCTTGACATAACTTAATTAAAGAATAACAATTAATTAAATAATATTTTTGAAAAAAATAATTATTATTTATAATTATTTTGAATCATTTTTTTTAAATCTACTGTTTATAAAATACTTAAATCCTAAAAAAATTAATGGTTAACATTTAAAATAAGTCAGTTCAAAATAGTTACATATAAAACTAATAAAAGTGAAGCACAAAAGTATAAACAACCGCTATCTTACATCTCAACACATACACTTAATTGTTCAATATGAGATTCTACAAATTCTTCTAATATCTTAAAGAAATTTAAAATATCTTCAGGACTATTTTGAGCATTAATAGTTACAAACCTAATAAATTCATTTTCTCTAAAAGTACCATAACCAACCAATAGTTTAGATTCCTCATACAATTTAGCACATATTTTTTGAGCAGGAATTCCTTTATAGTTAAAGCAAACTGAAATTGAATCTTCTATTCCATAAGATATATAATCAGGATTATCTTTTATGTAATTACGAGCAACATCTGCCAACTCAAATTGTTTATCTACAATTTTTTCTAAACCTTTAGTTCCAACACTTTTCCAAAGAGTCCAAAACTTTAAAGCGTCATTTCTTCTACCGCATTGTAGAGACGTTTTTCCTAGGTTAAAATCATCATGATCTGTTTGATATAGATAACTTGCTTCATTATTAAATGAATCATGTAAATGCATTTTATCCTTAACCATTATTAAAGAACAAGTCAATGGTGTTCCTATCATTTTATGAGCATTAAAACTAAATGAATCTGATAATTCAACTCCTTTAATTAAATGTTTGTATTTCTTACTAAAAAGAACTGATCCACAGTAAGCACCATCTATATGAAGCCAAATATCGTATTCTTTACATATTAATGCGATCTCCTCTACAGGATCAAAAGCACCTAAAACGGTAGTTCCTGCTGTTAAGTTAACTAGTGCAGGTGTTTTACCTAAAGCAATATCTTCTTCAATTTTAAATTTTAATTCTTCTGCATCAATTCTTCCTTCTTGATCTGTAGGAATATTCCTTACATTATCCCTGCCAATACCTGAAAAGGCTGCATTTTTTGGTGTACTGTAGTGTGATTCTACAGAAGTATAAACTGTTAAATTTTGATGAACCATCCCTTCACTTCTGATACTACTATTAGCATAATCTCTAGCCATAAGCATCGACATGAAATTAGTCATTGAACCACCAGTAGCAAAAGTTCCTCCAGAATTCTTATCCCAACCTATGATTTCACAAACCTTATCAAGAATTATTTTTTCAACACCAATCTGAGGCCCTGCTGCTTTATAAGTGTACATGCTATTATTTAGCATAACTGCTAACAAATCTCCAAGAACAGCCTTACTATTTCTTCCACCAAATAATTGATTAAAAAAAGCGTTCGTTGAAGTTTTTGGAGTTTTAAGAACTAAATCTTCTAATACCTTTACAAATTGATCTTCATCAATTGGGCTATCGGATAGGCCTAAATCCAATGTTTCAAATAAATTCTCAGAAGAAACAAATTCCGAAACAGGGTTTTGTTTTTCATCTTGTAATAATTTTTTACTTAAATCATTGAAAATTCTTAAGCTATTATCCATAAAATATTGACTTTTTAATTAATATAGTATTATGTTATATTACATAATCTTTTAAATGTTGGATTCCAATCCATTAAAAAAACAGACCTTTGCAAATATATTCTAACAAAACAAAGTTAGGTTTTATTTAACCAAATAGAGAGTATTTAGATTTATGGATGGATTAAAGTCGCTTAGTGAACTAATAAAAACTTTAATGCATGCAGATGCCAAAGATTATGTTAAAATTGCGAAAGGAATGGATATTCCTGTTGAAAATTTTAAAAAATACATCCATTGGAAAAAAAAAGGTTATTCTAGAAACTGCATTATTAAAACTGATGATTTTGAATTAATCTTAATCTGTTGGAATAAAGATGACATCACTCCTATTCATGGTCATGACGATAAAAAATGTTGGGTCTATCAAGTTGATGGGGAAATGACTGAGACCCGTTACAAACAAAATTCTGAAGGAAATTTAGATGAATGTAATCGTATGACTCTTTCTCCTGGGAAACTTTGTTACATGCAAGATGATATGGGATATCATATGCTCCAAAATGAATCTAACCATAAAGCAATAACACTTCATTTATACATTAAACCAGTTGAAAAATGTGCTGTTTATAATTCGGAAGAAGAGTGTTTTGAAGAACGTGTTTTAAGTTTTCATTCGATTGAAGGAGTTCTTACACACTGATGTATCACACGATTTTCTGCACTCGAAATACTTCCTTTTTTTAAATAAAACATTTCAAATACTCTTTGGTCACTTATAATTAGACTTATTTAAATAATTATTTTGTTATATCGCTCTAATAATACTGGGGTTTATTTTAGCTAGAGCAACATAGACCGATATGAAATTTAGCATTTACTAGAAAGCTAATTAAGTTGACAAAAACTTTATCACCATTGGGTTTTACTTAGTGATAAAGATTGAGAACAATAATCTCAGAATTAAAAAACTATTTTACAGGTTTATCAGAAGGTAATCAATATAAAAAAAAAATGTAGCGAAATTTATAGAGCATATTCTTGTTCAATTACAAAATATGATTTTTTAATCTTAAAAAAAAAGAAAATATCTTTACAGCAAATATTGATATTTATTCAAACAATTGTAAAAAACAAATTTTAAAGAAGATTTATTAACTAAAAGAAATTTAAAAGCTTTTATATCTTAAATTTTAGACAAATAGTAACTTTATTGTTGAAAAAAAAGGATTTCTACAA
Organism: uncultured Flavobacteriales bacterium; assembly: GCA_913048175.1. Lineage (GTDB taxonomy): Bacteria > Bacteroidota > Bacteroidia > Flavobacteriales_E > Vicingaceae. Next base: position 12,073 of record CAJWVX010000021.1, read on the forward strand.
AATTATGAGAGAGCTCCAATTTTAATAAGAAAATAAGGATTTTAATGTCTTTTTTCTCTTTTCCTAATCTATTATTAAAGATAAAGTTTTAATCAATTCCATTAATACTATTTTTATTTTCTATCAACTCCATAACAAACAAGAAAGATTCTGATCTTTTCTCACCTTCAAATGTGGAAATAGCGATTTTTTTTGATAGAAACCCTTTTTTAACTAACTCTAAGGTGTAATATTTTTCTAACTCAAGGTTATAATCAAAACTCTTTGACCATTTCTTGGTAGAAATTTTCTCATCCCCTTGATACAAATTAACTTCAACATCTTTCAATTTATCATGATTAGAATCTACTAAATACCCAGTAAAACTAACTTGTGAAAAAGAGAGTGAAGAGATAAAAATAAATATAACAAAAACTATTTCTCTCATATATAGAACTGTAATTAAAAACTAATACGTAATATTCATTCAACATGTTGCATCTAACTATACTAGTTAAATAAGACTTTTAAAATAAACCAACCTTGGTAAAACAATATAGTTACCTTTGCAACTTAATCAGAAATGGGGTTCTACAATAAATTGCCATTTTATGTATCTTTATTATTTATAATTGGGTGCATTGAACTCATTAATTAATGTTACCTAAATAAAATAAAAAAGGTTACTACGCTCGTTTCACAAACAATTTATATGTCATTTAAATCATTAGGATTATCAGATCCATTATTAAAAGCTATTGAGAAAAAAGGGTACACTACCCCATCTCCAATTCAAGAAAAATGTATCCCGGTTGTATTACAAGGTAAAGATGTTTTAGCCTCAGCACAAACAGGAACAGGTAAAACAGCAGGTTTTACACTTCCATTACTTCAAATTTTATCTGGAGTACAAACGCCACAAAAAAGACCAATTAGAGCTTTAGTTTTAACTCCAACAAGAGAATTGGCTGCTCAAATATTAGAAAATGTAAAAGAATACAGTACTTTCTTAAAAATTAAGTCAACCGTTATTTTTGGTGGAGTTAAACAAGGACCGCAAGTAAACACATTAAGAAGTGGTGTTGATGTTTTAATTGCAACACCTGGTAGATTATTGGATTTAATAGATCAAGGATACATATCATTAAAGGATGTTGAAATATTGGTTTTAGATGAAGCTGATAGAATGTTAGACATGGGCTTCTTAAGGGACATCAAAAAAGTTTTAGCATTAGTACCAGATAAAAGACAAAATTTATTGTTCTCTGCAACTTTCTCTAAAGACATTAAGAAACTAGCTGGTGGATTTTTAAATAATCCAGTTTTAGTTGAAGCAACTCCAGAAAACACTACTGCTGAAAAAGTAAATCAGCAAATATACCACGTTGATAAAGTAAAAAAACGTGCTATCATTATTCAGATGATCAAAGAAGGAGATTGGCAACAAGTGCTAGTTTTTACAAGAACAAAACACGGAGCCAATAAACTTTGTGAAAAAATGGTAAGTGCAGGAATTACTGCTGCGGCCATTCATGGCAACAAAACACAAGGTGCAAGAACTAAAGCTTTAGCTGGTTTCAAAGCTGGCACTATAAGAGTATTAGTTGCTACTGATATTGCTGCTAGAGGAATTGATATTCCTTTATTACCTCATGTAGTTAATTTTGAATTACCTAACGTTCCTGAAGATTACGTTCATCGAATTGGAAGAACAGGTAGAGCTGGTGCAAATGGTATTGCTATATCTTTAGTTTCTCATGATGAAGTTGCTTACTTAAAGGATATTGAAAAGTTATTGAAACAGAAATTACCTTCCGGTTATATTGAAGGTTTTGAACAAGGTGAAGCTCCAAAAGAAGATCCTAACGATAAAAAACCTCAAAACCATTCACCAAGAAAACCAAGAAACAAATCTGGCGGTAGTAATTGGGGAAAAGCTAAAAGCAACAACTCAGGTGGTAGAAATAACAACTCTAACAGAAGAACAACTAATAAGTAGTGATCCTTGAGCACGTTTTGCGAAACGAGTAAAAGCCACGAATAGAAACTATTAATTAAATTGCAACACTTAGACACCGCTCAGTGTACAATTAAACAAACTAAAAACAAACTGTTTTGGGAAATTTTAAAGATTTAGGAATAACTGACGATTTTATTAAAGGCTTAACTGAGCTTAACATTATCACTCCTACAGAAATACAAAGTGAAGCTATACCTTTATTATTGAAAACTAAAACAGATTTAGTTGGTCAAGCAAATACAGGTACAGGAAAAACAGCAGCTTATGGTTTGCCGTTATTGCAAAATATTGACCCTAAAAACAAAGTAGTTCAAGGGATTATTTTGTGTCCTACACGTGAACTTGGACAACAAGTAGCTAAGCAACTGTTTAAATTTACTAAATACACGCACAAAATATTTGTTGAAGCTGTTTATGGTGGAGAGAAAATTGATATTCAAATCAAAAACTTAAGTAGACCAACTCATATTATTGTTGCTACTCCAGGAAGGTTAATAGACTTAGTTAATAGACAAGTTGTTGATTTACGAAATGTAAAAACAGTTATTCTTGATGAAGCTGATGAAATGCTAAGTATGGGGTTCAAAAAAGAATTGGATCAAATATTAAAGTTCACCCCTTTCTCTGAGCAAACTTGGTTATTTTCTGCTACTATTCCTCATGGAATTAAGCAGATTATTAATGAAAATATGAGTGATGATGCTTACCGAATTGAAATCAATAAAAAAGATGTGGTTAACAAAAATATTGACCATCAATACATCATTTGTGATGAGATTGAAAAATTAAATGAGATTATTAAGTTTTTAAAATCTCAAGGAGAAAATAGAGGAATTATTTTCTGTAAAACAAAAGCTGCTACTCAAAAATTAACGAAACAGTTAATTTCTAAAAATGTTGCTGTAGATTGTATACATGGAGATTTAACTCAAAAAGAAAGAGATAAAGCAATGCGTGCTTTCAAAAATGAAAGTTTACAGGTTTTAGTTGCTACAGATATTGCTGCTAGAGGAATCGATGTTGCTGAACTATCTTTTGTTGCTCATTACCAATTACCAGATCAAGAAGAGTATTATACACATAGAAGTGGAAGAACTGCTCGTGCTGGTAAAAGAGGAATATCTATTAGTTTTGTTACCTCTATGGAAATGAAACAATTAAGATATTTTGAGAAAGCTTTAGGTATAACTTTTGATCAATCTAAATAGATATTACGTTTAAATATATAAAAACAAAAAAGGCATCCTAATAATTAGGATGCCTTTTTACTTAAGCAAAACTTGCTAAGTAATTATTTATCATATTCTTACACCGATAATACACACACCCTCAATTTGCTCTAATGAAACTTTCCAGCTCTTAAAGGAATCATCTATTATTTTTTAATACTTTATAAAAAAATACTAAATCTCCATTACTATTTTTAAACATTGTATAAATGTCAAGCCATAAAGAATTAGAGTCTTCTTCCGAATACTGATAGGCAATAAAATTTTCATTTTTAAAAACGCTATACCATTTTGAGTTCGCATCAACATTCTGTCATATTTATCTTCTATAAAATAATATGCATAGTTTAACAGTAAACAATCATTAGTAGTTAATTTCTTTGAGGTTAATAGCTCACTTTTTAAAGAAACTAACCTATACTTTTTTTTCTGGAAATTTTAACTCATATTCAATATTACATTACTTTAGGCCAAAAAAATGTAATACGAATAATATATAAATGTTATTTTTTATATAATTTGAAACAAAAATTATGGTTTAGATCTTTAATACAATAGATAATCTAAAACACGAAATCATCCTAAATAGTGTGAAATTGCTTAAAAGAATTAAAGTAAAATCTAATGCTATAATTAAGCTTAATTAGTTTAAATCAATCTAAGTAAGTTTAATTTTGATTAACCACTAGGTTAAAAGGGAAATTAAGTATCATACTATAATCTTCTCCAATCTCTAAAAGATCTTCATCTTCTTCATCATAATACCAATTAATTATCACTTCATTACCTGGAGAATCTAATGAGTGTAACTGTTTTAACACATCTAAAATAACCAAAGAAGAAGTTGTATTAAAATATTCTAATTTAAAATCAATTTCCATTTTCCCATCAGGAAATTTTATGCCATCCTTAATTTTAGAAATCAATGGTTTATAAAATATAACTGGATTTTCAAGTGTTGATCTGCCCTCAATTATCAAATGATTTTCTTTTTTATTAAATAAAATAGATGGCGTATTAAATGTTCCCTTTATATTGATATCACTCATATTTCACCAAAAATATAGTATTATTTCGAGTTATTTAAAAGTATTAGCTTAACTCGAAGAGAAACACGATTAACTGCTTAACTTTTCATTTAAAAAAAAATATACTATTGAGTTTTATCCTATGTGATTTAAAACTGCTTCAGCTAACATTGTTGAGGAGTTAGTAAAATAAAAAATAAGGGCATATTGAAAAATCGATATGCCCTAACAAATTTGCACTAACTAATTGTTTTTTAGGAAGTTTATTGACTCAGACTTAATCTCCCTTGGAGACTAATAACATTAACCATTGAGGGTTCTTTCTTATTCTTTGCATTAAAAACACCTTTAAAAGTCATTTTATGATTCTCTTTAACATCTTGGTCTACTTGCATTGAATTTTCTGGATAAATAAAATCTGTATACATTGTTTCTGCATTAATATTAAATTTTGCATCGGCACTAAAAGTTAAGTCTATAGAAGTATACTTAGAGTTTATATCTAATTTCCGAAAGACCCCAAGCACTTCATCTATATCTATATTTCCTTGAAAAGTCTTTAAATCCAGTTCAGTTTTAAGTACACCAATATCAAAAGATGTATATTTTGAATCTCCTGTTATTGTTCCAACAGATCCTATTCTATAACTATTTTGAAAAGAATTTACAGTATACATATTTTTAATACTCTTTGCTTTAAAATTTGAATAAGAACCTTCCACATCAAATTCATTAACATCCTCCATCTCAATTTTTGCCTGAAATACCTCCAAATCTATAACATTAACTTTCCCTCCTATTGACAAGTCTCCGTACTTTAAATTTCCTCCAATTTTTTTTACATCTTTTTCAATTTTAATATTTGTTTGAAAAGCTTTAATTTCTAATTCATCAACTTTAGCAATATTCACATCCGAATACTTACTATCCAATTCTATTTTTTTTGAAGAACCAAAATTACTTTTACTATGAAACAATGTTACTTCACCACCTGCAAAGCTTTCTACTTTGGCAGCACCATACTTAATGTTAAGATCAAATTCTCCTTTAATATTACCTGCAGTAAAATCACCTTGAAAACTAGTAGCTTTTACATCTCCCAATGTATTTTTAATTATAATATCACCATAACTATCTTTAATAATCAAGTTAATTTTATTGGGCACAGTTAGAACATAATCTATACTGTATTTTTTAACTTTAATTTTTTCGCCTTTTTTTGTCATTAACTTTCCTTTAATTGTTGTTTCACTAAACTTACAATCATGTTGTTTACTCCAATCATTTTCAATTTCCAATTTGCGTCCTTTAGCAACTAAATCCAAGTCAAAATCTTCAAGAGCCTTCTGAACATCTTCTTTAGACCCTCCAGTAATCGAAATATAGGCATCCATTTTAACAGTTTGTTTATCCCAAGTTTCAATAGAAATATCTCCTTTATAATTAGATATCTCTAATAAATCAATCGCCTCTGCTGAAACTTCTTTGGATATTAACTTTGTATCGCTGTCTTTCCTCTTCTTTTTAGATACCGTATCCTCAAACAATAAATTATTTAATGGAAATAATGGCAACAGGGTTGGTTCAATCCCAATAAGTAGAGTTCCCATATCTATGGGTTTCGATAATATCGAAACGTTCTTAATTATTAATGAAATTTCTTTTTTCTCAGTTAATAATAGTTTCGTTTTATTAAGGCTTTTTAAATAAGGTTTTTCTATTACTTCTTGTGCCGTTTCATTATCACTATTATCTTGTACATAAGGTTTTTCTTTTAAGTATTCTCTATCTATATTTTTGTTCTGTTCTTTTTGTATTTCAGATATCTGTTCAGTTTCTTTTAATGAAACAAAAAATAGTACTGTAGTTGTGAATAAAATTGCTGCTGTTGTCATAAAAATAAAGTTTTTAGTTTTCCACCATGATTGGCGATGTTTTGTTATTCCTTTTATTTTTACAAGCGCTTGTACTTCTTTAAAACTCAATGCAACTGGAATGTTACGAGCTTGTTTAAAGTATTGATCTATAGATTTTGTTTCCATTTTGTATACAGTTTTATTATAAAAACATCGACATTAATATTGAAGAACGAGTGCCGACAACCTCATGTTTAAGTTGATCAGACTTAAACTGTTTCGCTAAATTTTCTCTACCTCTTTTTAAACGTTGCTTTACAGCAGATTCTCCAGAGTTTTGAATTTTTGCTACTTCTTTTATTGAAAAACCACTTATTTCAAAAAGAATAATTGCTTCTTTTTCTTTAACTGATAATTTATTTAACGCTTCATAAAGAACTTTCACATCGTATCTCATCTCTGCATCTATCTCTTCATCAGAGATAGAGTGAGCATCCTCTACAATGTAATTCCCTTTAAATTTAGATCTCCTATGCTTAGTGTTTACAATGTTTTTAGCAATGGTGAACATAAAACTTAAAAAGGCTTCTTTATTTCGAAGCTTGTCAAAATTCTCTAAAGCTTTTAAGACAGTTTCAGATATTAAGTCTTCAGGGTCCATTAATCCATAAGCTCTTGCATGGCAAAACCTAGCAAACGATTCGTGAATAGATTTATAGAGTATTAAGAACTCTTCCTGCTTATCTTTCATAAAACTTATTAATTCGAATTAATTGGTCTCAAAAGGTAAGATACTTAAGTCTAGGATAAGTTACATTTAAAATAGACTATTTTAAAAAAAACGGTGTAAATACTATAATTACAGATAGTTAAGTCCGTAATAATTAATTTTAATTTGCAATAAGATTAAATGGGTATTTAAGAATAGTACTATAATCTTTTCCTATTTCTAAAATATCTTCATCCTCCTCATCGTAATGCCAATTAATTACAACTTCGTTTGGTAGTATTGAGTGATTGTAAATGCCTTAATAATGCCAATATAGATAAAGAAGATGTTGTATTGAAATACTCTAGTTTAAAATCTATTTCAACTTTTCCAGATGACGATTGTATCGATCCATTTAATTTTGCAATAAGAGGTATGTAAAAAATATTTAGATTTTCTAATGTAGAACTCCCTTCAATTAACAACTAATTCTCAATTTATTAAACAAAATAGTTGGAGTCTTTAAAGTTCCTTTTATATCAATATGATTCATCAAGCAAATTTATCTTATTAATCTGAATTCATTAAAAGCTATTAGCTTAACTTAAAAAGAACAACGACTAATTAGTCATTTATTTGTTTAAAAAAACATTTTTCACAAGATATCTATTAATTTTTAGCTCTTTTTAATCAATATAAGCCAAAACTGCTTCAGCTAACATTGTTGGAGATTTAGTAGATTCTCTGAACCATAATTCTGGTTCTATAATTTCTAATTCTACTAAAGCTAAATGATCCTCATTATCCCAAGTTACATCTACCCTTCCGTAAACTGGAATGGTTTTGCATTTTGCCATAACATTCTGAACAAATTCTATCTCTTCAGGTGATGCTTCGTATTTATGAATTGTTCCTCCATGGTCATCCTGAACTCTAAAATCTCCTGCTTTGGCTTTCTTTAATACTGCATGACTATATTTCCCTCCAAAAACCATAAAAGAAACCTCTCCTTTTTCCATAATATTATTTATAAAAGGTTGAATCAACATAGCTTCTTTAGCTATTAGCTCCTTAAAAATAGCTTTATGTAGTTCCGATTCTCCTGGTTTAATTTTATAAGTATGACGAGCTCCTCCAGAAACAGCTGGCTTTAAAATAACATGCTCCCAACCAGAATCAGTTATTGCTTGTTTTAATGTTCTAGTATCTCCTATTTCTATAAAATCAGTCTTTACAATGTTTATTCCGTTAGCTTCTAGGTCTCTCAGATAATGCTTATCCATATTCCAAAAAATTTGTTCTGATGGATTTATCAATTTAGTCTGCTGACTAACTTTATCTAACCATTTTGAAAACTCAGGAAAACGATCAAAATAATCCCAAATGGCTCTAAACAATAAATATTTGGTGGCTGTAAAGTCAAAATCAGGATTATCCCAATTGGTTCGATAAACTTTTAATCCTTTAGCTTCTAAAGCATCAATTATCAGTTTATCTTCTAATAATACATTATCAGTGTAAACATCCGTTTCTTTCGGATTTATATAACAGGATTCTGTTAGTATGGTTATGTCGTAAAGCATAATCTAAAATTATAATAAATAAAGATATTTAGAAAATTTCAATATTATGAAAAAAGAGTGATAAGAATTATTTATCCTTTAAAGAAAAGTTAATTGGCAAATTGTATGAGACCTTAACTTTCTTACCCCTATGTTCTCCGGCTTCCCATTTTGGCATTATATTCATTACTCTAATTACCTCTCTATCACAATTATTACTTAACCCTCTCAATATTTTAGGTTCAATTACAGAACCATCTCTATCTATAACAAAGATGACATATACTTTACCCTGTATATTACTAGACTTCTCTATTTCTGGATAAACTAAGTTCTTTCCAAGAAAAGAAAACAGACTGTCAATTCCACCTATGAATTCAGGCATTTTTTCAACTAAGGTATGTACAGCGTTAGAGTCAATATCCTTAGTGATATCATGCTCCATAATCATAAAGCCCATTATATCAAAATCAGGAACTTCAATATCAGAAACAATACTATCGTTATTTTGTTTAGAACTATTTTTCTGAATTTCACAAACTGGTTTCTCTTTTAAAGAGTCTATTGGAGTATTTACCGCTTCATTTATTTGTCTTTTTTGATTATCACTAGTATTTGAATCTACCTGCGCTACAAGAACTTTATCAAAATGATTCGTAGAAGTAACAATAGTGTTGTCAGAAACTGGCTCATTACAAGAGACTAAAGCTAAACACGCTAATGAAAGAATGGCAAAAACATATTTATTATTCTTTTGTTTTCTTAACCCATTAATAATAACTTCTAATTCTTTGTGATGAAAGTCTAATTGAGATTTCTTTATCCTGCCACAAATAGAGCCATTTTGATTTTGAATAAGAAAGTTTAATATCTCCTCATTTGTTTTTTTCGTAAAATCAAACACATCTTTTTCACAAGCTTTACAATGTCTGGATATCATTCCAATTTTCATTGAACTCCAATTTTCATTACAAGGCTTATCAATGTTTAATTTCATATTTAAACTTAACTAAATATTAATTAGAATATTGTGCATTTAAGATTCCGCACTTCATCTATAAACAAAGTCACAAAAAGGTTATCTATCGCTCTTAATTGATACATCCATTAATGATAATCTTAAAATAGAATTACACTTTTATTCTAACCCATTTTGAGTTTTTACAAGTATAATAGATATTTAAAACTTAAGCTAGTTTATTAAGTTATCACTTCAATTACAATAAAAAATATTTAATCTCCAAAAGAAATTTCGTCAGATAATTCATTTACACCATCACTTTCGTAAGGGTAATATTCTTTTAATTGTACTCCAGCTAATTTAATTCCATTAGCTAATCCTTCGGCAAATTCACCTTCCTTAAAATGTTTAATCATAACATCTCTGGTAGCATCCCAAAAATTATTAGGAACTTTTAAGTTAATTCCTGTATCCCCTAAAATTGCCAATGCTCTATCTTCAACAGCCAAATAGATTAAAGCTCCATTTCTTAATTCCGTTTTTTGAATTTCTAATTCATCAAACATAAAAGCAGCATGATCCAACACTTCTTCTTCACATTTTTTTTCAATATGAACCTTAATTTCACCAGAAGTATTTAATTCTGCTTCTTTAATTGCAGCAACTATTTGTTCTTGTTGCTTTTCTGTAAATAAATTTATAGCCATTATATTATTATCAATATAGTTTATAAAAAAAGGCTCAATTAAATTAATTGAGCCTTTAAGATTTATATTAATTCAATACTCTGATTGATAAAATTGGTTAATTCTTCACCTTTTAACATGTTTTGAGATAACTTAGCCAAATCAGTTGTACGTTTAGTAATTTCTGTTTGTTTTGCTTTGTCAGTTTCGTTTAAAATCTTACTAATTAAAGGATGGTTTGTATTAACTACTAAATTGTAAGTATCTGGCATTGCTCCACCAAACATTTGCATTCCTCCGCCACCACCAACAGCTTGCATTTCCTTCATTCTTCTCATAAACTCAGGCTGAACAATTGTCATTGGCTGGTCAGTTTCTCCCATACTCTCAAACTGAACAGAAAATTTAGCTTTTTCAACTACTTCTTCAATAACTGGTTTCAACGTTTCTTGTTGCTTCTCATCTAATTTAGAAGGAATTTTTTCATCCTTATCAATTAACTTATCAATTGTATCCGCATCAACTCTTGTCCATGTAGTGTTTGGTAATGATTGCTCTAACTTGCCAACTAAGTGAGAAGTTAAGTGCGTATCCATTACTAAAACCTCATAACCTTTTGTAGTGGCTGCATTAATAAATGAATGTTGTGCAACAGCATCAGAAGTATAGATATAAACTAATTTATCATCTTTATCTTTTTGAGCTGGAGTAATTTTTTCCGTTAACTCATCCATTGTGTAATACTTACCACTAGTAGTTTTATACAATGTGAATTTCTTAGCTCTTTCAGCGAATTTTTCGTCTGATAAGATTCCATATTCAATAAAAATCTTGATATCATCCCATTTAGCCTCAAAATCAGCTCTATCTTTCTTAAATAATTCTTCTAACTTGTCAGAAACCTTTTTAGAAATATGACTTGCTATTTTCTTAACAGCACCATCTGCCTGCAAATAAGAACGAGAAACGTTTAGTGGAATATCTGGAGAATCAATTACACCATGTAGTAATGTTAAAAAATCAGGTACAATACCTTCTACATTATCCGTAATAAATACTTGTTTAGAAAACAATTGGATTTTATCCTTTTGCATTTCCATGTTAGCGCTAATCTTCGGAAAATATAAAATTCCTGTTAAGTTAAATGGGTAATCAACATTTAAGTGAATATTAAACAATGGATCTTCAAAATTCATTGGATACAATTCCTTATAAAAATCGTTATAATCTTCTTCCTTTAAAGATGCTGGAGATTTTGTCCATGCTGGTGTAGGATTATTAACGATATTATCAACCTTAATTTCTTCTTGCTCAACTTTTCCGTCTTTATCTTTCTTTCCTTCTGCATTATCTATCCATTCAGATTTTTGTCCGAACTTAATTGCAACTGGCATAAATTTACAATACTTATCTAACAAAGTCTTGATTCTTGCATCTTCTAAAAACTCTAAAGAATCTTCAGCAATATGTAAAACAATTTCTGTTCCTCTGTCAGACTTATCGTGATCTTCTATAGTATACTCAGGACTTCCATCACATTCCCAAATTACCGCCTGCTCATCTTTAAATGATTTTGTTTTAATTTGAACTCTTTCAGCAACCATATATGCAGAGTAAAATCCTAAACCAAACTTCCCAATAATTCCAGCAGAATCTTCTTGATCTTTAAATTTATCTACAAACTCTTCAGCTCCAGAAAATGCAATCTGGTTAATATATTTTTCAACATCATCCTTAGACATCCCAATTCCTTTATCTTTTACAGTTAAAGTCTGTGCTTCTTTGTCTAAAGTGATTTCAAGAGTATCATCACCTATATCACCTTTAAAATCTCCCATAGAAGAGTATGCTCTCAACTTCTTTGTTGCATCTGTAGCATTAGCGATCAACTCTCTTAAAAAGATCTCGTGATCAGAGTATAAAAATTTCTTGATAATTGGAAAAATATTTTCCGTGGTTACTTTAATTGTTCCTTTTGCCATTATTTTAGTTGTAAGTAACTAGTCGAAAGTGACCAGTCTATTGTTATTATATTTTAATTTCCATAGAGTACTCAAAGTGTATGCCATTAGAATATTTATGACATTATGACTGACAAAAAGTTGTTTTTCATCAAAATCAACTGACAGTGCGATAAATCGATTCCTATTTATGACTAAAAGTAAGTATTAAGACACTTATAATTTCAGTAGATAAACTGTTTTACATCTTTAATATTCGACCGATTTTTATACCACATTATTAAACTATAAAATATTATGAAAACATTTTCACTATTACTTATTCATTTACTATTTATTAACTCACTTTTTTCAGAAATAAAAGCCAGTTACAATAATAATGTAGTAGGAATTTCTTGGGCAAATCCACTACATATTGATATAGATTATTTTGTTATTGAAAAATCTAAAAATGGTAATAAATTCAATGAAATAATGAAAATTAACGGATCAGAAAACCTTAATACATCAATGGCCTACTATGAAATTGATAATAATCCTTTTAATAAAAAAGGATATTATAGAGTAAAACAAGTTGATATTAATGGGGAAATATATTACTCTAATATAGTACTAGCTCATAATATGGAAAATATCAAACCTATTTTCAATCTATTCTCAAAATCACATAACCTCAAAGGACTAAAAAACTATAAGGGAAAAGATATTTTAGTTGTATTACAAAATTCTAAACAAGAAGAGTTTATTGCAAGGGTTAATATAATTGAAGAAGGCAGAAAGTTAATTACGACCTTTGTTAATGTAAGGCTTCCCGCAGGAAATTATCTTATAACTGCAACTTCAGATGATAAGGTTTACGGAAAGAATGTTGATGTCAATGGAAGTTACACTAATGCCGCATATACTCTGAGCACAAAATAGCAGTTGCAGTCGCCACGTTTAAAGATTCTGCCTTTCCAAAATTTGGAATCAAAATTTTCTCGTTAACAAAAGATATTAATTCTTTAGAAATTCCTTTAGATTCATTACCCATTAACAATACTACTCCCTTAGAACTTAGTTTTTTTTTGTAAACATTATCTCCATCTAACAGAGCTCCATAAACTGTTAATTCCCTATTGTTAGAAAAGAATATTGGTAAATTAGTATAAAGAATGTTCATTCTAAAAAAAGAACCCATTGTTGCTTGTAATACTTTAGGATTATAAACATCCACTGAATCTTCTGAACATAGAATATTGTTAACACCAAACCAATCAGCAGTTCTAATTATTGTTCCAAAATTACCTGGATCCTGAATTTTATCTAATGCAATATTTAATTGAGACGAAACATTACTTAATTGATGTTCTTTTTGTTTTACAACAGCTAAAACTTCATTTGGATTTTTTAAAGATGAAATACTTTTCAATTCCTTTTCAGAAACTTCATGACTATCAATATCTAGATTATTTTCTATCCATTTTGAAGTAGCATAAATGGTAATAACTTCATAATCAGATTTTAATAATTCTTCCAAGAGTTTTACCCCTTCCACAATGTAGAGACCTCGCTCCGTTCTAAACTTTTTTTGTTTTAAAGAGCTAACAAACTTCTTTTGACTTATACTTAACATTATTTACTTTCAAGTACTTTAAATCCGGTTCTTCTATTTGCTTGCCGACCTTCTTCAGTCTCATTTGTAGCAATTGGCTTCTCTTCTCCGTAACCTGTTGCCAATAATCTTGATTTAACAATCCCTTTTTTAATTAAATAGTTTGTAACTGATTGAGCCCTAAATTGAGACAAACTATTATTATATTTTTTACTTCTCTTATCATGAGCTTCCGTTGTATATTCAATACCTTTTCTTGCAAATATTTTCTTAGCTGCTTCAACATTACGCTTTGCATCAGTATGACTACTTATTTCAACTCTAATAGTTTTTTGTTCGTTAAGAATAACTACTAATCTATCTAACTCAATTTTAGATTTAGGCCTTAAAGTTGATTTGTCAAAATCATACTCTATTCCTTTTAAAACAAATGAAGTTCCTGAATCCATTGGCTTTAAATCAATTTCTTCTTCTATATTATCTGTAAATAGTGTATCAATTGTTTTCCCTTCTTTATTTAATTCAGCATCTAATAGAGCTTGTAAAGTTTGAGTTTGTTGAGCCAACAAATTAGAGTCACTATAAATCCTAAAGTCTTTCTTTAAAACTAAATATTCTGAAATAGAATCTAATCTAATAGAATCTATTACAATTTCTCCTGTTTCTAATTCTACTTCTATTTCATAAACACCAGGAGTTAAGGCCATTACATATTTCCCTGTTTTAATGTTTGACTTAAAAGTACCTTCTAATTGTCCGTCAGTTTGTTCATAAAGATTCATTATAGATCCAGTAACAACATCATTAAAATAAACCTTACCTAAAAGTAGAGCTAATACTGGCTTTTCAATTTTTCCAGCTATAATTTTAAATATATCTTGCTCCCCTATACTATTAAGACCAGAACCAGAATAATAACCCGTTTCACCGTCTGCAGCTAATACAAAATACCTATTATCATCAATTGTATTAATTGGGAAACCTAAATTCTTTGTATCACTAAAACTTCCATATTCATCAGCTACAACTGAAAAAATATCGTACCCACCAATGCTTGTGTGGCCTTGAGAACTAAAGTACAAAGTTCTATTATCAGGATGTATAAACGGAGCGTCATCATTATAGACCGTATTTACTGAACTTCCCATATTTACTGCACTCCCCCAACTACCATCGCCTTGTAGTTCTGATTTATAAATATCTCTACCTCCTAAACCACCTTGTCTATCACTAGCAAAATATAAAATTCTTTCATTTGCAGATAAACTACAACTACCTTCCCAACTATCATTTTTATTGACATCTCCTCTTATTTTCTCAGGTATAGTCCAATTTTCACCAACTAATTTACTTATATAAATATCTCCGCCACCATCAGTTTTATAGATAAATAAAGTCTGACCATCTACACTTAAAGCAATTGCAGCGTCATGATCTTCACTATTTATATTATCACCAATACTAATAGGTTCAGTCCAATCACCATTTTTCTTGTAAGAAATAAAAACATCTTCATTATATGCTTCAGAACCCATTGATTCTTCAATTTTATCTGAACCCTTTGCTTTAATTCCTCTGTAAGTATAAATCATTACAGATTCATCGGCAGAAATTACAGGAACATACTCCGAATATTGAGAATTTATAGGGTATTTTATATTTTCAACTATATCTTGAGTTATTGTATCTGCTAAAATTTCTTTTGCATTTTGACAGTTTTGAATCATTTGTTGAGCCAAACCTTTCTGAGCAGTATCCTCAGATTGAGCTCTAGCTAAAAACATATTAAATAAGTTAACTGCCTTATCAAATTCATAATTTACAGCGTAAGCTTTACCCAAATAAAAGTTACATAGATTATATTCAGGATTTGTAATTTTAACTTGTTCAATAATTTCAATTGCTTTTTGTTTTTGAGTAGGATCATAAGTTAAACAAATCCCCATCATCAATTTATAATACAAATCACTTGGTTTGTAATTATATAGCTTAGTATATTGATCTAAGGCATCTATATAATTTTTTTTTTCAAAATTAAAATCTGCTTTTCCCAACATTTCATTGGCTTGGTTTCTTGTAAGTTTATCTTTATCCTGAGCAAAAGTAGAAGTGGTAATAATTAATAACAATACTATGGTTAAAAATCTAAATACTATTTTCATCTTGGTAATCTTAATAATTGTTATTTTGCACTTATTATGCATATTTTACAAACTTAAGCAAATCATTACAATAGAAAAATAGAAAGTTGCATTCCAAATCAATTATATCCTATTCGTTAAAACACCTAGCCCTTGTCTTTGGACTGTTATTGATTTTACTTTCAGGCTGTAATCCTACAAAATATGTAAAACCCAATGAACTTTTCTTAAAAAAAAATACTGTTAAAATTGATACTCGAAAAATTGAAAAAGACAATCTCGAAAGTTTAGTTAAACAAAAACCAAATAAAAAAATATTGGGTTTATTAAGATTTCACCTAGGTATTTATAACCATTGGCCATGGAAAAATGGAAATTTCAGAGAAAACTCGGGAGAAGCTCCAGTTACATACGATTCATTACTTACAAATAGAACTGCAAGACAATTAAAACTTTACGCAGATAAACGAGGTTATTTTGATAGTGAAGTAAATTACTCTACCAAAATACACAAAAACAAAATTAAAGTGCAGTATGAAATAATTGCTGGTCCTCCGTATAAAATTAAAAGTACTGAATATGTTTTTGCTGATGATGAAATAAAAAAACATAGCTATCTTATACTTAGAAATACAATTGCCAACTTAAGGCCTGGGAACACTTTTGATACTGACATTTTAGACAAACAACGTGAAACCATAAAAAAAGAAATGAAAAATCTTGGTTATTATTATTTTAATAAAAAATCTGTCACATACAAAGTTGATAGTACCGTTGGTAATAAAGAAATTGCTTTACAACTCTTTATTAATAATGAAATGATAAAAAAGAAAGATAGTGATTCATTATTTGAGAAAAAGCATAGTAAATACTTTATTAAAGATCTTAATGTTTACTTAAGTAAAAACCTCAAAGACAAAAATATTAACTTATTTGATACTGTAACCTTTAAGAACATTACAGTTCATCACGAAAAGAAACTAAAGCATAGGCCTCGAATGCTTAATCATGCAATAAATCTAAATAAAAATGGACTATACATATTAAATGACCAAACAAACACATACAAGCACCTTACTGAACTTGGTGTGTTTAAAAATGTAAACGTATCTTTTGAGGATATTGGAAATAATCAATTAAACGCAAACGTTTTCCTAATTCCTTCTTCAAAAAAATCATTTTCTATTGAAGCAATCGGAACAAATAATGGGGGGAATTTAGGTGTTGAAGGTAATCTTATTTATCAGAATAAAAACCTTTTTAGAGGCGGAGAACATCTTACAATTAAATTAAATGGTGGGCTAGAAATTCAACAATTAATTAATCAGGAACAAACAACAGAAACTAACTTTTTAGGAGTCTTTAATACTCTAGAGTTCGGACCAGAAATTAATCTAGAATTTCCAAGATTTTTATTACCAATTAGTTTAGAAAAATTTTCAAGAAGATCTAACCCAAAAACAAACATAAATTTCTTGTTAAATGTCCAAAAAAGACCAGAATATATTAGAAATTTAACACAAGGTTCTTTTGGGTATTTCTGGAAAGAATCAAGATTTAAGAGGCATTTTATCAACCCTTTTAATATTAGCATAATTGATTTAAAACCTACAACTAGTTTTCAAAAAAAATTAGATCTTGAAACCAATCCTTTTATAATAAATAGCTTTCAAGATCATTTTATTAGTTCAACAACATACAGTTTCATTTTTAATAATCAGCGTATAAATAAGTTTGTCAACTTCACATACTTTAAGTTAAATGCTGAGTTTGCAGGTAATATAGAATCTGCTTATAACAAACTTACTAATAAGGTTTATGACAATGCAGAAACAGAAAGCTACGATGTTATGGGAATAAGATACTCTCAGTTCATAAAAACTGATATAGATGTTAGGCTCTATGGCCAAACTAAATATTCTTCATTCGTTAAAAGGATTAATATAGGTATAGGAAAACCATACGGAAATTTAGATGTGCTACCTTTTGAAAAAAGTTATTTTGGAGGTGGTGCAAATGGAATTAGAGCATGGCAAGCAAGATCTTTAGGCCCTGGTTCTTTGTCAGACAGTTTAACAGCAAATTCCTTAAACCAAATTGGAGAACTTAAAATAGAAGCTAATTTAGAATACCGTTTTGACATTACGAAAGTATTTGAGGGAGCCGCTTTTGTAGATGCTGGTAATATTTGGATTTTATCAGAAGACGAAAGTAGACCGAATGCAGAAATTAAGCCTAAACGTTTTTGGAATGATATTGCAATAGGACTTGGAATAGGTTTACGATTAGATTTCAATTTTTTCTTAATTCGATTTGACTTAGCAGCTAAAGTCAAAGACCCTGGAGCGTTAGATCCAACAAAGTTTGATTTAATTTGGAGGACACCAACTCTGAACTTAGGTATTGGGTATCCTTTTTAAATGTTGATATTTTCCAGTTCATAAAACTCCTAACTTGTCAATTTATATTAACTTTGACATCCAAATTTATTAACAATGAGTGAAACAATTAAGCCAGGCGTAGTTTCTGGAGACGATATTCAAAAAGTATTTGAACTAGCAAAAGCTAAGAAGTTTGCATTACCAGCAGTTAATGTTGTTGGAAACAATTCTGTTAACGGAGTTATGGAAACTGCAAAAGATTTAAATGCTCCAGTTATTATACAGTTTTCTAATGGTGGTGGACAATTTAATGCTGGCAAAGGTTTAAGCAATGAAAATGAGCAAGCCGCAATTTTAGGATCTATTGCTGGTGCAAAACATGTTCATTTATTAGCTGAAGCTTATGGTATTCCTGTAATTTTACATACAGATCACGCAGCTAAAAAATTACTACCTTGGATTGATGGTTTACTAGATGCTGGTGAAGAACATTTCGCTCAAACAGGAAAGCCTCTTTATAGTTCTCACATGATAGATTTATCTGAAGAACCTATTGAAGAAAACATAGAAATATGTAAAAGATACCTAGAGAGAATGAGTAAAATCGATATGACTTTAGAAATAGAGTTAGGAATTACTGGTGGTGAAGAAGATGGTGTTGATAATAC
>CAJWVX010000022.1 GCA_913048175.1 uncultured Flavobacteriales bacterium
TAATGGCTCAAATAGAAGATATTACAAAGAAAGTAGCGATTGAATTAAAGACTGTGGGTTTAATTAATATGCAGTTTGCCATTAAGGATGATATCGTTTATGTAATTGAAGCGAACCCTAGAGCATCGAGAACAGTTCCATTTATTGCTAAAGCTTATAGAGAGCCTTACGTTAAGTATGCAACTAAAGTAATGTTAGGAGATAAGAAGGTGAAAGATTTTGATTTTAAACCTCATAAAGAAGGTTATGCAATAAAAATACCTGTATTTTCATTTAATAAGTTTCCTAATGTAGACAAAGAATTAGGTCCTGAAATGAAATCTACTGGTGAAGCAATTCGTTTTATAGATAATTTACAAGATAAGTTCTTTAGAGATATTTATGCTGAACGTAATTTGTATTTGAGTAGATAAGATATAGCTAAACCCTCTCCTTTGGAGAGGGTTTTTTATTCTCCTTCTGAAAGCTGCAAATTTTTTTTGAAGTCAGTGGCGATAATTAGAAATTCTTGGGTATGTTTTATAATTGTTATTCCGATTTAAATGAAATATAGGTCTATTTTGACTTCAGGACTACTAATTCAAAAGTTAACTTCGAGAAGGTCGGTATGACAAATAATGTCAAAATGACAGAAAAATTAGAATGGTAAGGAACTTGCAAAAGTTTAAACCAAAGAATAAATTACTATGATTATTTACGAAGCTAGCTTTACAGGAGTAATAAATACCATATTAACCTTAGCCTTATTTTATTATGGTTTTAAGTTTTTTGTTAAAACCGTTTTTCCATGGATTTTAAAGCGATGGATAAATAAGAAAATGGGACAATTTCAAAATCAAGGACAACAGGAATACCAAAACCAACAAAAGGATCAAGAATCTTCTAAGCAACACGAAGGTGAAGTGAAAATACAATCAAGAGGAAGCAAAACAAAATCGGACACCAAAGATATGGGCGATTTTGTAGATTATGAGGAGGTGGAGTAGTAAAAAAAGTTTCTTTTTTGAGTTTGTTTAACGCAATTCTATGTCATTTTTTAATGTGATATAAAATGTTGTTAAGCGTAGTTAGCCTTTTTTAAGGCGAAAGTGAAGTCGGACACTTTATTAAGATTTTATTTATCAAGAATTAATTATCTTTTTTTCAAAGACCTAAGTTACAGTAATCGGTAAAAAGGATACTTACCTTTGTTGTAAAGCTAACCCCAATTAAAGATTATGGATTTAGAGGTAAACAAACCAGAACCTATAGCGTATACAGAAGAACTTGATTCTTTTCAACTTGGAATGGATGTTCAGCTTATTATAGCGGCATTAGAAGCTGGTAGTCCTATATTGATAAAAAAAGTTTATGGAGATGGGATAGCTCTTCTCCAGGATGTTCAACACTATCTAAAAGAAAAATTACCTAACAAATCATTTATTGAGCAAAGGGAGTTTCGTTCAGCATATCATAAGTTATCAAACCTTATTTTGTTAGAGGTTGTTAATCAAAAACTAAGCGCAAAAAAATCGCCAACTATTGGTTGGTTAGAAAAGCTTTATCCAGATAACAATCATTTCTGTTTAACTCTACCTCAAATACAAGGATTAAATAGTGCTTGGCAATGGCATATCAATGGAGTTTCTATACCTGTATTGCGGAACAAAATGTATCCTTATTACGGAACATATTTTCCAACAAGATTTGAGCATTTAATACTTTTTGATAATTGGTTAAAACATTATAAAGGGTCAAAAAAGACAGCTATAGATGTTGGTGTTGGTTGTGGCGTATTGTCTTTGCAAATGGTGCAACATGGTTTTCAAAAAGTATTTGCAACGGATATAAATCCTAATGCAATTATTGGAATGAAAGAGTTTATGGGTTCCACAAAGCTTTCTCGAAAAATTGAGTTGGATTTTGGACATCTTTTTGGTAAGTGGGAAAAACAGACCGAATTGATTGTGTTTAATCCGCCTTGGCTTCCAGAAAAACGTAAATTAAGTAGCATTGATAACGCTATTTATTATAATGAGAGCTTATTTCCTGATTTTTTTGCAGCAGCAAAAGAAAGGCTTTTACCGGAAGGTAAATTGGTGCTTATTTTCTCAAATTTAGCTCAAATAACAAATGTAACAACTGAACATCCAATTGAAAAAGAATTAGCAGAAGGTAACAGGTTTCAACTGGAAAGATGCTTTAAAAAATCTGTAAAAGCGTCTTCTAATAAAACCAAAAGAGACCAACATTGGCGTTCTTTAGAAGAGGTAGAACTTTGGGTATTGACAAATGTTTAATGTATAAAAAAAAGCACCAGTATTTAGCTGGTGCTTTTAAATTTATTTAAGAGTTAAATATTAATGACACTCTTTTTTTAAGGTCGTTTCAATAGCTAAATCGACTGTACTCCAAGTTTTTGAGATACCATCAGCACCAGTATGTAAAACTTCACACGCTTTGTTTATCGCAGCTACTGCAGCTTCAGCACCAAAATCAACCATATCTATTTCACCAGTTAATTTTAGCGTTGCATCTTTAACAGTATAGTTTAAAACAGTTTCTTTCTCAACATTATTTAAGGTTAAGTAAAAAGTGCAAGTTCCCGATTTATTGTCTCCTTCAGCGCTTTTAACTTGACCTAAAATTAGATCCGTACCCATCGTTCCAAAGAAATGTTTCACAATCTTCATATCTCTATCTTTATTTGCTGTATTTGTACTTGAAGTAGGAATGTTAAACTTAACACTTTCTAAAACATCAGTTATTTTAGTTGATCTTTCTTTAGTTGTTACATTTACTTGATCAAACTGGGCAGCTACAGGAACTTTAGCTGTCGTCTTAAAAGCAGTCCATCTTACTTGAGCTCCTGCAGTTTCATCATAAGAGTAAAAGCAAATTTCTTCTTTGTTTTCAGTTGTTTCTACAGCGTTTTCTGAAGTTTCACTACTTCCACAAGAAGTAATTGTAAAAGCTGCAAAAACAGCTAGTGGTAAAAATATTTTTCTTGTATTGAGTGTAGTCGAAATATTCATTATTAATTGTATTAAGTGAGTTGCAAAGTTAAGAGATTATTAAGGATAAAAAAAGCCTCAATCTTAAGATTGAGGCTTTTCATTAAGTAATTATGATTATCCCAAAAACGGGTATCTGTAATCTTCAGCAGGAACTAAGTTTTCCTTAAAAGTTCTAGGGCTAACCCATCTAACTAAGTTTAGGTAAGAACCAGCTTTATCATTTGTTCCAGAACCTCTTGCTCCACCAAATGGTTGTTGACCTACAACAGCTCCAGTTGGTCTGTCATTAATGTAGAAGTTTCCAGCAGCATTCTTTAATTTTTCTGTTGCAGTCATAATTGCATAACGCTCTCGAGCAAATACAGCTCCAGTTAATGCATAATCAGATGTGTCATCTAAGATCTCTAATGTCTCTTCAAACTTATCTTCATCATAAACATAAATTGTAACAACAGGTCCAAAAATTTCTTCGCACATTGTTCTAAATTTGGGGTTAGTTGTTAAAACAACTGTTGGCTCAATAAAATATCCTACAGATTTATCATAACCACCACCACAAATAATTTTAGCATCATCCTGCTCTTTTACATAATCAATAAATCCAGCAATTTTATCAAAACTTCTTTCGTCAATAACTGCATTTATATAATTACTAAAATCTTCTGGTGTTCCCATTTTCATGTCAGCAACATCTTCTTTTACATAACCGATAATTTCATCAGCAAGGTTAGAAGGTAGATAAACTCTAGATGAGGCAGAACATTTTTGTCCTTGGAATTCAAAAGAACCTCTTACAATACCAGTAGAAACTTGTTTAGCAACAGCAGACTTGTGAGCAATAATAAAATCTTTACCACCAGTTTCTCCAACTATTCTTGGGTAAGATCTGTAATTACCAATATTGTTTCCTATTTCTTTCCATAAATGTTGAAAAACAGCAGTAGAACCTGTAAAGTGTAATCCTGCAAAATCTCTATGTTTAAATACTACATCTCCAGCAGTAGGACCATCAGCATATACTATATTGATAACACCATCTGGTAAACCAGCAGCTTTAAATAATTCCATTATTACTTGTGCAGAGTAAATTTGAGTGTCAGATGGTTTCCAAACAACAACGTTGCCCATCATTGCTGGAGCAGCACATAAGTTAGCACAAATAGAAGTAAAGTTAAATGGTGTGATAGCAAAAACAAAACCTTCTAAAGGTCTGTATTCTAATCTATTCCATAATCCTAAAGGAGACTCTGGTTGCTCAGAATATACATCAGTCATATACTGAACGTTAAATCTAAAGAAGTCAATCATTTCGCAAGCAGCATCTATTTCAGCTTGATTCGCATTTTTACTTTGACAAAGTAAAGTCGCAGCATTCATTTTTTGTCTAAAAGGTCCCGCTAATAACTCAGCACATTTTAAAAATATTGCTGCTCTATCTTGCCATGGTGTGTTTGCCCATTCATCTTTTGCTGCTAAAGCTGCATCAATTGCATCTTGCACATGTGAAGCATCTCCCATATGGAAGGCTCCTAAATTATGAGCATGCTCATGAGGAGGGTGCATAGATACAGTATTTCCTGTTCTAACTTCTTTCCCTCCAATAATCATTGGAGCATCAATTTTATGAGATTTTAATTCAGCAACTGCTGCTTGTAATTCTTCTTTTTCTGGACTACCTGGAGCGTACCCCATAATTGGTTCGTTCTCAGCAACTGGTGGTGTAAAAAATGCGTTTGCCATTATATATAAGTTTTAATATTGTTTGAAAATTCTGGATCAAATTTAATTAAATGTTTTTGAAAACTATTCACTATCTTTTTTTTTCTTGAAGCCACTCAATGAAAAGAATTTTATAACAAAAAAACACACGGTTAAAGAATAAAGTAATGACGGCCTCATTTCTTATAATTAGAGTCACAAAAGCTCTGTCGTGTTCAGATTGGATTTATTAGTATAACTTAATTTTATGATTCAACTAACTGCTGGTAATTTTCTGTTTTGTTTTTGTTAATTTTGAGAACAAACAAAATTTTCAATGGAAATAGATTTTTCAGTTGTAGTGCCAACTTATAAATGTAGTAAAACTATAACTGAATTAAGTGAAAGGTTGATTTCAACATTAAGCATATTATCAAATAATTTTGAAATTATCTTTGTTAATGATAATAGTCCAGAGAATGATTGGGATGTTGTAATGTGTTTGTGTGAAAACGAGCCAAGAATAAAAGGGGTAAATCTAAGTCGAAATTTCGGACAACATTATGCAATAACTGCAGGCCTTGAAAATGCGAAAGGGGAATGGGTAATTGTAATGGATGGTGATTTACAAGATCAACCTGAAGAAATTTTAAAATTGAACAAAAAAACTAAGGAAGGCTTCGATATTGTCTATGCCAGAAGAGAGATTAGGCAAGATAGTTTTTTAAAAAAATATACTTCTAAGTTATTTTACAAGTTATTTGGTTATCTGACAGATAGTAAACAAGATGCGTCAATTGCTAATTTTGGGATTTACCATAAACAAGTGATTAATTCTATATTGTCTATGAAAGACCATGTTCGTTATTTTCCAACAATGGTTCAGTGGGTAGGCTTCACTAGTACTAAGGTTAATGTAAAACACGTTAGTAGGGAAGAAGGTGAATCTGCTTATTCATGGTCTAGTTTAATAAAATTAGCTGTTAATAATATTATAGCATTTTCTGATAAACCTTTAAAAATAGCAGTTCGTATTGGCTTCTTTATCTCTTTTGTTTCTTTTTCTATTGGGCTTTATTATCTCTATAAATTCTTGGTTGGTGAAATTATTATTTTAGGTTTTGC
This sequence comes from uncultured Flavobacteriales bacterium, assembly GCA_913048175.1. Classification (GTDB taxonomy): domain Bacteria; phylum Bacteroidota; class Bacteroidia; order Flavobacteriales_E; family Vicingaceae. Next base: position 5,820 of record CAJWVX010000022.1, read on the forward strand.
GAGTTTGATTATTTCGATTTGGTTTTTGTCTGGATTGATAATTATGATTTTAGGAGTTTTAGGAATATATATAGCTAAAACGTTTGATAGGGTTAAAGATCGGCCAACCTATATTGTTTCTAAAAAATTAAACTTTTAATGATTCAAATTAAATTTTTAGATTGGGATAGTCGATTTTTCAATAAAAATATTGGTGAAATTGTCATGGATTCAACGATTTCAAATTCTCAATTAAGAGAATTACTTAAGGATGCTAAGTCAGGAAATTTTGATGTGATTTATCTTTTTAGTGATTTTGAGATTAAGAATACTATTATTAATGAATTTAAAGGGATGCTTGTTGATGTGAAAAATACTTTTAAAAAAAGAGTAATTTTAAAGCATCCTGCAAACTCTAGAATTAAAAGCTTTAATGAAAATGATTTATGTGATAAAATTGTTGGGTTGTCTCGTTTAAGTGGCAATTACTCTCGGTTTAATATTGATCAAAAGTTTAGTTTACAAGATTTCAATAATTTATATGACGAGTGGTTGAAAAAATCTATTTCTAGAGAGATTGCTGATGAAGTATTTGTTTATGTAGAACAGAAAGAAACATTAGGTTTTGTTACAATTTCTTTAAAAGAAAAAAAAGGTTATATAGGTTTAATTGCGGTTAACCCTAGTCATCAAGGCAAAGAAATTGGGACTCATTTATTAAGTGAAGTTGAAAATTTTCTTATTTTTAATAATATAAATGAATTATATGTTCCAACTCAAAAAACAAACATATTAGCTTGTAGGTTCTATACAAAAAATAATTTCAAATTAGAATCAAGCAAATATATTTATCACTTAGCTCCAAACTCATAGTTAATGATTCCATTTAATAAACCATATCTTACAGGAAAGGAAACAGAATATATTACTAAAGCAGTAGCTTCTGGAAAAATATCGGGTAATGGTATCTATACCAAAAAATGTCAAGAATTTTTTGAGAAAACATGGGGGATTAAAAAAACATTATTAACAACCTCGTGTACTGATGCTCTTGAGATGGCCGCCCTTCTTATTGATATTAAAGAAGGGGATGAAGTTATTATGCCTTCTTATACATTTGTAAGTACTGCTAATGCTTTTGTGTTGAGAGGTGCAACAATTATATTTGCAGATAGTCAAGAAAATCATCCAAACATTGATGCAGATAAAATTGAGAAATTAATTACTTCGAAAACTAAAGTTATAGTACCTGTTCATTATTCTGGTATAGCATGTGATATGGATAAGATTATGGAATTAGCTGATAGATTTAATCTTTTTGTGGTAGAAGATGCAGCTCAAGCTATAGATTCTTATTATAAAGGGAGACCATTGGGTAGTATAGGTCATTTGGCAACTTTTTCATTTCATGAAACAAAGAATGTAATTTCAGGGGAAGGTGGTCTTTTAGCTATTAATGATGAGCAATTTATTGACCGTGCAGAAATAATTTGGGAAAAAGGAACAAACAGATCCGCTTTTTTTAGAGGAGAGATTGATAAGTATGGTTGGGTAGATATAGGTTCTTCATTTCTTCCGTCTGAAATTGTAGCTGCGTTCTTATGGGCTCAATTAGAGCATTTAGAAGATATTCAGAAAAGAAGAATGTATATCTGGAATAAATACTATAACGCCTTAAAAGTAATTAATAAGAAAGGAGAAGTAGATTTACCTTGTATGCCAAATTATTCCACTAATAATGCACATATGTTTTATCTAGTTTGTAAAAATAAACAGCATAGGCTAGCATTGATTTCTTTATTGAAAAAAGAGAATATAATGGCAGTTTTTCATTATTTGAGTTTACATAAAAGCCAGTTCTATATAGATAAGCATGATGGTAGAGAGTTGAGTTATTCTGATAATTATAGTGACTGTTTGGTTCGTTTACCTTTGTATTATGAGCTTGAAGAGGAAGAGTTAAATAAGGTAATACAGTTGGTGAAATTTTACTTCCTTGAATGTTAAATGATAAGTGAGATTCTTGATTGACTATAAAATAATACTTGCTAAATTTAATTTAGAAAAAGCGATACTTATATTTTTATTTTCGTGCATTGCTATATGGTTAGGGGTGTTGGTTTGGGCAAGTAATAAAGGGTTTAATATTAGTGATGAAGGCTTCTATATGTATTACTTTTCAATGACCGAAAATGTAAAGGCAAATATAAATATTACTTCATTTCATGTTCTGCAAAATTTTTTATTTCCTTTCGTAAAACCAACATTACAAAATCTTAGGCTTGAGCGATTGTTTTCGGGTGTTTTTTCTGCTTTATTGTTAACTCTAGCAAGTGTTAAATTTATTCAAACTCAATTTAATATTAACTTTTTACTTCCAAAAAAGTTATTGTTAGGAGGGCTTTTATTTTCTAGTTTTTCTGCAACTTATTTGTTTGCCCCACAAACATTATCTTATAATAGTTTTAGCTATTTATTATTGTCATTTGCATTAGTACTTTTTTTATTAGACTTTACAAAAAAATTACAAATAAAGCATGTAATTTTTTATAGTTTTTTGATGGGAATAGTTGTTAGCATGCTATTGCTTGTAAAAATTAGTAACGCATTTATCTTATATGCAATTTCACTCCTAGTTTTTTTGATTAACGATTTTTTGAACTTAAATAATTTTAAAAAAATTGTTCTTAATTTTTTAATTAGAATTTCATTTATATCAATAGGTATGTTAATTTTTCAATTGATTGTTTGGAAAGGTATTGGAGGAGTTCTTACTTTTTTTGGTGGAACTCAAAAAGCATTAAGTTTTTTACCAAATCATGGTATTGACGATTTATTAAACAGATATATTGATGGAGTTCCATATCTCTGGGAAATATTATTATTTAATCATCATATCTATTTATTGTATAGCTGTATTGCAATTGTAATATTCTTGGATAAAAAGTATAAAATAATGCTTTGGTTAGCACTTTTGGTTCAATTGTATATAGTTATTCATTATAATATTTATGTTGGAGGAGGATCCTATATACCTTTACAGACAGTTTTATATGTAGTTTGGATGGCCTCTTTTTTCATAGTTATAATCTTGAAAAGGAAAATTTTTGTTGGGATAAGAAAGACTCAAATCAAACAATTATTATACTTATTTTTTCTTTTTTTTTTTCCATTAATTGGAATTATAGGAACTGATAATTTTCCTCATGTGCAATTAGTTTTTTATTTATCACCATGGTTCATCTTATTTTTTGTTGTATTGAATAAATATAACAGGCCAATATTTACCAATGTATTTTTCACCTTGATGACAATTTTCGCATTATATCAATCTTACACTGCAGTTGTTGAGAATCCATACTTATTGTCTGGTTCATTGACTGATCAAAATACACTGATTCATTTTAAAAATAACGATGAAGTATTTATAGATAGTAAGCTTAGTATTGAGTTGAGCGAAGTAAAATCATTATTGATAAATAATGGATTTAAAAAAGGAGATTATATTTTTACTTATTCAGAAATGGTAGGTCTATCATATGTTTTAGATGCTAATTACCCATCCAAAACTACATGTTGGTTTCGTTCAGGAGCAGATGACACGAATTGTAAAGTTTTAACTGATTTTTTCAATACGAATAAACATGTTAATTTATTTTTTATTTTAGATGAAAGGGCTTCATTTTCTGATGAATTTAAAGCATGTTTATTTAATTTAGATTTCAATATTAATGAAGATTATGATCAAAGTAAGAGGATTAACGTTCATTTTAATAATGAAGATTATAATATTTCCATTCTTTCTCCAAAAACTCTAAAATAATACGGGGTATAAAAATGATTTTAAATCAAGATAAGGCACATCTTGTTTGGTTGTGTTTCAATGTTAATATAAATAAAGATATTCTTAATAAATATTTATGAGTTTAAAGAATGTATCTTGCAGCATAATAAAAAGATGTAAAAATGAATACTGAAAAAGACGAAATAGATTTATATCTCTTATTGAGAAAAGGAGTAATGTATCTTATTAAAAATAAATTAATACTTTTTGGGTTTTTAATACTTGGATTTGGTATTGGATATTTTCGAGTAAAAGAAAATCCAGATAAATACAATAACTTTTATTTATCTCATTTTTATATAGAATCCAACACTGTTTCTCAGGAAATGTTATTTGTTTTGATTAACAATTTAAATTTTGAATTTGAGAAAATTTCAAAAACTAGATTTGATTCAGAATTGATTGAAGAGATTAAAAGCATAGAAGCTGTTAAAGAATTAAGTATTGATGGCTTACGGTCTAATTTAAGGGTAGATGTTGAAACTAGAAGTCCTTTGGGATATGATTTTATTTTGGAATTAACATCATTTCACATCAAATCTGCTGAATATTTTACACAAAAAAGTAATGTTAAAAAAGAAGATTTAATTAAGGTATTATCCCTGTTGGATAGTGAGCTTGATTCATTAGGTTTAAACCTTGGAAGTGATAATTTATCTCAAATTGTAAAAAAACTATCTGCTAATAAGCCTCAAAATTATTTAGCATATGTTAATCTTGTTGAAAAGAAAATAAGTTTAGAGAGAGAAGTAGATAGTTTGAATGATTCATTAAAGTTTATCCCTGTCGAGCCAAAAAATAAATTCATAACCACCACAAGGCTTCAAGTATTGACTTGCCTAGGGTATTCAATGTTGATGATTTTGATCGGTTTATTTGTGCTGCAGGTGAAAGCTATTATTAAGAAGAAATAAACTAATAGGAGTATTGCGATTATCTAAATTATTTACAAAGTCAGAATTCACTAAAAACACGGTTGTTTTAGTTTTTGGAACTATCCTTGCTCAGGCTATTCCATTAATACTGCATCCATTTTTAAGAGATATTTACTCTGTTGAAGATTTTGGTGCTATGGCTGTTTTTTTAAGCGTTTTTAGTATGGTAACCATAGTGTCTGCTTTAAGGTATGAGGCCACCATAGTATTACCTGAAAATGATATTGAATCAGCTAATATTTTAAGCTTAACATTTGTTATTAATCTATGTATTAATTCAATTGCATTTATAGTTATTTTGTTTTTTAAACAAAATATAGTAGGGCTTATAGGGTTGCCTCAGAAGTATGCTAATTTTCTTTTTTTATTACCAATAACAAGTTTCTTATTTAGCTTTTATCAAAGTTTAAACTATTGGTTAATAAAGCAAAAAGCTTTTAAAGCATCTTCAACAAATAAAATTGTTAGAAGAGTTTTTGAGGGGACTTTTCAATTGGTGTTAGGTCTTCTGAAGGTGCCGGGAGGTTTGTTTATAGGTGATTTTTTCGGGAATTTTTCTAACGTAATAAGTGGATTAAAACAGGTTGGTAAGAACAAGTTTTCTCTCAAATATGTATCTAAAAGAAAGATGAGTTTTGTATTTAAAAAATATATTGATTACCCGAAATATAACGTTATTCCAACACTCTTAAGTAGTGCTGCAAGTTTGCTGCCATTTTTATTTATTAATAAAATATACTCAACAGAAATTGTAGGGTATCTAGATTTGTCTAGAATGGTTTTGTCAATCCCTTTGATATTTATATCGGCAACAATTGGGCAGGTTCTTTTTCAGCAAATGGCAGAAAGAAAAAATTTAAAAGCAAGTGTGAAAGGAGATATGTTTAACATATTACTGTTGCTTTTGGGGATAATAATTGTTGAAGCAATTATTTTGCTTTTGTTTGGTGATTTTTTATTTAGATTAATATTTGGAGAGAAGTATATGTTGTCGAGTTTATATTCTAAGATACTTATTTTTAGCTTTATTTTCACTTTTATTACATCCACTTTCTCATCAGTATTTATAACTTTTGAAAAAATAAAACAGAATAGTATTTGGCAGGTAAGTTATTTTTTTGCAATCTGTTTACTATTATTTTTTCAACAATTGTTGATTGAAGATTTTTTAAAGGTATATGTATTGATTGAAGTAATTATGAGTTTAATAAATTTAACAATGATTTTCACTATTGTGAGAAAGTACGAGAACAAAGTTCAGTAAGATGTCAGCTATTTCCATATTTGTTTCAAGAGAATTTTTTAGGTTGAAAATGCTCATTACGCTTATTTATATTGCTCTAGAGCTATATTATTACAATCAAATTTCAGATGCTTATGAGTATATGGGATTTGTAGAGGATCTAAATTTATATAAGTATTTAATAACTAAATTGACTTTTGGTGGACTTCTTTTTTCAAGTTATGAGATGTTTAAGAGAGATAAATTTTTATATACTATTTTTCTGTTTTTACTTCTTTTCTTTTTTATACCGAATGCTATTTTATTTTCATTTAGTAATGGTGCGTTAGGGCCTTTTATTTCTAATCTATTTTTTGTTACTGTATTTCTATTAACGCCCTATTTACGGTTCAATTTACCCTCTGTTAAACTACCTCAAAAAAAGAAGGATATACTGGTTTTTATATTGCCTTTTTTGTTGTTAATACCTGTTGTATTAACTTTTAAATTGGAAATCAACTTAAAAACACTAATACTTAAAGAAGTTTATGAAACTAGAGATTTATTTTCCATAAAAATGGGAGGGATGTTGTCCTATTTTTATCATTTTTTGGTAAAAACGATTGTGCCAATTGCTCTCGTTTACTTTATGATAAAAAAGAAACATGTGTTAGTTGGTGTTTTGGCTTTGGTATTAATATATCTTTATGTGATATCTGGAAATAAGATAGTATACTTCACTACTTTTATAATAATGTTCTTTTATTACTTAGGATCAAGTTATACTTCTAAAGCAAGTAATTTTTTCATTCTAACTCTCGCTTTTTTAGCTGTAACTCCTTTTATAGATAGTTTTGTATTTGAGGCTCCGGTTTTGAGCGGGACATTCGTTAACAGATTCTTTTTTATACCAGCGTTATTAACACAGTGGTATTTTGAGTTTTTTGATGGGAATCCATATTATTTTGCAGAGAGTAGTTTCTTTAACTTATTTGTTGAAAGTCCTTACGATATGCCCGTAGGATATTTGTTAACAAAAGTGTATTGGAATGAACCAACTGTTTATGCTAACAATGGTATTGTGTCTGATGGCTTTATGAATTTAGGTTATTTCGGAGTATTCTTATTTTCTATATTTTTTGCATTTTTATTTAGTTTATTTAGTTCGTTTAAAATGAATAAAGGTTATTTTGGTTTGTTCTTTTGTTACATCTATATAATATTAAGTGCCCCTCTTTTAGGTTGTTTAATTACAGGGGGAATTGTGTTGTTTATTACGCTTTGGTTTCTAGTTTTAAATAATAAAGTTTCTACGTAAATAAATGTGGGCTCTTGAGTTGACCTATAAATAATAATTACTTTTGAATTATTAAACGAATTGAATAGATAAATGAGCTATCGCTTTATTAGAGTTACCAATAATTATCCTGAATACTTATGCGATTTTTATAATAGACATCCTGATGCTCAATCTATGAGTTATAAAGATCAGCATAAACAGTTGGTCGAAGATTCAATTGAAGTGGCTAGTGCTTATGTTAAAAACCTAAATAAAATAGAAGGAATCTCTGCTGTTGAGCTTATAACAAATGCTGAAATACTTCAAGAAACATGGCGAAAAGAACAAAATATTTCAGTTAATATCACTAAGAAAGACCTTGTACTTCTTCAAATAAAAGATTTTATACCCGATGTGGTTTGGCTAGATGACTTATCATTGCTAGATGAAGACTGGAAATCTAAACTCTTAAAGGAGGTGCCTTCCATTAAACTTTTTATTGGGCATCACTGTGCACCATCAAATCCAAAATTAATAGAGAGTTTAAAGCTGTTTGATGTTTTATTTACATGTACACCAAGTTTAGAGGTTGGGTTTAAAGAATTGGGAATAAATTCATTTTTAATGTATCATGGTTTTGAAGAATCTATTTTAGAAAATATTGATAAAGTAAATCATTATGATAAATCTGATTTCCTTTTCACAGGTTCTTTAATTTCTGGAGCAGGTTTTCATAAAACTAGAATAGATTATATTGAATCTTTATTGAAAGCAAGTGTCAATATGAGTTTGTATTGTAATTTGGAAAAAAAATCAAAAATAGCGGTTAAAAAGATATTTTATAATCTAATAGTGATATTGCATAAAATTGGGTTAGAAAAGATAATTGATTTAGTCCCTTTTTTGAAGAAACACAAAGCTTTTGGTGGTGAATCAGTTCATTTTTATTCGAAAAATCTTTTGAATAGTACGAGGTTACCTGTTTTTGGCTACGAAATGTATAAAGTATTATCTCAATCTAAAATATGTTTTAATATTCATGGAGAAGTTGCAGGAAAAAGTGCCGGTAATATTAGGTTGTTTGAAGCAACAGGTGTTGGATCTTGCTTAGTTACTGATTGGAAAGAAAATATAGCTACTTTATTTGAGCCAGGTAAAGAAATTGTTACATATAAAAATAAGGAAGATTGTATTGAGAAAGTTAAGTGGTTATTAGATAATCCTAAGGAAAGAGATAGAATTGCTAAAGCTGGTCAAAAAAGAACTTTAGAAAATCATACAATTGCAAAACGGGCAGAGTTGTTAAATTCAGTTATATTAGCTGAAATTAAAAAAAGAGGGAATATTCATGTCTAACCTTAAACTTTTAATAAAAGATATAATTCCACCTATAGTTTTAAAAGCTATAAGTAACATCTCATATGGATGGAGTGGTAATTATTCATCTTGGGGAGAAGCCCAAAATAAATGTTCGGGTTATGATAGTCAGAATATCATTGATAAAGTAAAAGAATCATTACTTAAAGTTAAAAATGAGGAAGCAGTTTTTGAAAGAGATTCTGTACTTTTTGATAAAGTTCATTACTCATATCCTTTATTGTCCTCGTTAAGCTTAGTTGCCTTAAATAATAGCAAGAAATTAAATGTGCTCGATTTTGGAGGTTCTTTAGGTAGTAGCTATTTTCAAAATAGGAAGATGTTTAATCAATTAGACACATTTACTTGGAATATTGTTGAACAAAAGCATTTTGTAACAGAAGGGAACAAGACATTTGCAGATGACCATTTGTCCTTCTATTATACAGTAAAGGAGTGTTTAAAAGAAAAAAATATTAATGTACTTTTGCTTTCTTCAGTAATTCAATATATTGAGAAACCTTACGAATTTATTGATAGTTTGTTAGGTGAATCTTTTGATTACATACTAATTGATAGAACTCCGATGTTATTAGAAGGGAACGATCGAATAACAATTCAGAAAGTCCCTAAAAGCATATACGAAGCAAAGTATCCTTGTTGGCTATTAAACGAAAATAAAGTGCAAAAATGTTTTCTAAATTCTTATGATTTGATAAGTGATGAAGTAACAGCTGAAAATATTAATGTTTCTAATGCAGCTTACCGTTTTTTCTTTTTTAAAAGAAAAGTATAAAACCTAATTTTCACCTTTATTTTAAAATATAATTGATATGGCACATATTCTTGATTTAAAAACATTTACTGACAAAAGAGGTAACTTAACAGTGGTTGAAAAAGTTCTTGCATTTGATATAAAACGTGTTTTTTACATTTACGGAGTGGATGATTCTGTAAGAGGAGGGCATCGGCATGTGAAAACAATACAGGCTGCAGTCTGTTTGCAAGGGAGTTGTATTATCACGAATAATGATAATAAAAAGCAAGAAGAATTCGTTCTTGATTCACCTTCCAAATGTTTAATTTTAGAACCTCAAGATTGGCACCAAATGAAAAGTTTTACCAAAGATACCATTTTGATGGTTTTTGCGTCTGAATTTTATGAGGAGTCAGATTATATTTTTGAACCCTATACTTAAATTAAAGCATGATTGATTACGAGAATCTTAAGAAATTAAATGAACCTTTTTTTGAAGAGTATACAAAAAAATTCTCTGAGGTTTTAAACTCAGGGTGGTATATTTTAGGTAATTCAGTAAAGCAATTCGAAGAAGAATTTACCAAGTATAATAATGCGCAAAATACAATTGGAGTTGCCTCTGGCTTAGATGCTATAACATTATCTTTAGCAGCTTGTGGTTTTGAAGAGGGGAGTGAAGTAATTGTACCTTCTAATACTTATATAGCAACAATTTTAAGTGTAGTTCATAATAAGTTGAAACCAGTTTTAGTTGAGCCTTCAATTGAAACATACAACATAGATCCTAAGAAAATTGAAGAGAGTATAACCTCAAAAACAAAAGCAATTGTAATTGTTCATCTTTACGGAAAATCTTGTGAAATGGATCCAATTATTGAAATATGCAAGAGGCATAACTTAAAACTAATAGAAGATTGCGCGCAATCTCATGGAGCTAAATATAAAGGAACTAAAACTGGTGTGTTTGGTGATTTTGGCGCTTTTAGTTTCTATCCAACTAAAAATTTAGGAGCATTAGGCGATGCGGGTGCTATTCTTTGTAATGATGATTCTTTAGCTCATAAAGTTAAGAGGCTAAGAAACTATGGCTCAGATATAAAGTATCTTAACGAAGTTGTAGGTTACAATTCTCGGTTAGATGAAATGCAGGCAGCTTTTTTGTCTGTTAAATTGACTCATTTGGATGAAATAAATGAACACAAGAGATGCTTGGCTAAGTTATACCTTCAAAATTTGAATTCAGATTTTATTAAGCCAGTTGTTCATCCTGATTATTTTGATGTGTATCATATTTTTAACATTAGACACAAGAAAAGAGATGAACTAAGAGAATATTTATTAGAAAATGGAATAAAAACAGAAATTCATTACCCTGTTTCACCAAGTAACCAAAAAGCCTTAAAAGGAATTATTGATGAAAAAGAATTTCCAATAAGTGAAGAAATTCATCGAACAACTTTAAGTTTGCCAATTTCATTTTGTCATACACAAGAGGAAATAAATCGAGTTATTGAAGTAATGAATAAATTTTAATATCAATGTATAATTTTTGCACATTATTTGATTCTTTTTATCTAACAAGAGGTATTGCAATGTACCAATCTTTAGAGCAACAATGTGATAATTTTCATTTATACATATTCGCTTTTGACGATTCAAGCTTAGAGATTTTAACAAAACTAAATTTTAAGCATGCCTCTATTATTTCTTTAAAAGAATTTGAAGACGAGAAACTATTAGCTGTAAAATCTGGTCGAACAAAAGCTGAATATTGCTGGACAAGTACATCTTCGACTATACTTTATGTTATAGAGAAATTTAATGTGCCAAGTTGTACTTATGTTGATGCAGATTTGTTCTTTTACCAAGACCCGAAGGTGTTGTTTGATGAGATGGGAGATAAATCTATTCTGATTACAGAACATCGTTACCCTCCAAAGTTTAATAGAGTTGCTACCTCGGGAATATATTGTGTGCAATTTATAACCTTTAAAAACAATGAAGAAGGTTTGATAGCATTGACGTGGTGGAGAGATGCATGTATAGATTGGTGTTACGATAGATATGAAGATGGTAAGTTTGGAGATCAAAAATACTTGGATGATTGGACTACTCGTTTTAAAGGAGTACATGTTTTAGAACATTTGGGAGGGGGATTAGCTTGTTGGAATGTGGAACAATGGCCTCTAGTAAGTAAAAAAGGTAATATAATTACCTTTTTAGATAAAACCAAAGGCAAGACATTCAATACAATTTTTTACCATTTTCATCATGTAAGATTTTATCAAAATAATGTTGTAGATTTTGGTTGGAGACACCCAACAATGCCTGTTATTCAGAAAATGTATACACCTTATATCTTAAAGTTGAGAGAGGTAGAGGTGTTAGTGAGATCGATAGACCAAAAATTTAATATTCCACTTCAAAAGTTTACATTAATTAAGACTGGAGGACTTAGAAACAAACTTAAATATATGTATAAAAAGTTTTACCGTTTTAATGTTTTTAATGTCGAAAAATTAATTGCTAAATACGGGACTAATTAAGTTTATGAGTGTTAAGAAATATATTTTTATAGTTCAAGTAACTCGTCAACTATCTATTGATATTTTAAATAGGTTTGTAGATGAAGGAGCGGAAATAGAATTGGTAACAGGAATTGTAGAAAGCAATTATGCGCCTTTGCATCCTCAAATAAAAGTAACTACCTTTAATAAATACGACAATACATCAACCTTTAAGCGAATGTTTACATGGTTGGTGTTTACGGTTTTAAGTTTTTTTTATGTGTTATTTAATAACCGAAATAAGGAACTGATAATAATTACAACTCCTCCTTTTATAATCTTTTTAGGGTCTTTTTTTTACCGATTAAGAAAGCAGAAATATCATTTAATAATTTGGGATTTATACCCAGATGTGCTTGTTAATTTCGGAGTGCTTAAGAAAACCTCATGGGTTTTAAAAAGGTGGGTAAAACTTAATGAAAAGTGTTTTGGAGCAGCAGAGAATATATTTACTTTGGGAGAGCATTTATCAGATGCTATTTTAAAATACTCTGGTAAAATTCCGGTTATCATACCAAACTGGGTCAATACTGATTTTGTAAAGCCAGTTGATAAATCAACAAATTCATTTGCGATTAAACATGGTTTAACTAATAAGCTTGTTGTAATGTATTCAGGTAACTTGGGTTTAACACATGATATAGAATCAATAATAGAAACAGCAGATTATCTTAGAGGAAATGAAGAAATTCATTTTGTTATAATCGGAGAAGGAGCAAAAAAAACAAAAATAGAACAGTTGGTAAAAGACAAAAAGTTAAACAATGTTTTAATGTTAACTTATCAAGACAAAGAAGTCTTACCTTATTCTTTAAGTTGTGCTGACATTGGAGTGGTAACTTTAAGTCAGGGGGCGGAGATGATTTCTGTTCCAAGTAAAACATATTATACTTTGGCTGCAGGTTCAGTAATACTAGCTTTAGCTTCCAATCAATCGGAATTAGGCTTGTTAATAGAAAAACACAACTGCGGAAAAGTATTTGAAGTGCCACAAAAAGAGCTTGTTGGTGAGTTTATTCAAGAGCTACTAAAAAATAAGGAAAAGCTTATATCTTACAAAGAAAATGCAAGAAAAGCATCTTATAATTTTACACCAGAAAATGCTAAAAGTTATTATGATTATATTTACGATAAATCGATTTAATAATGTTTAGAAAAATTTACCTTTCACCTTTAGGAGTATTTATTTCAGCGATGTTAAATCTGTTTGCTATATTTCATAAACCATTTATGGTTTACGGATTTTTCAATAAATCTGATGGTAAATTCTATAAAAAAACACGTATATCTTCTAATGTAAAATTGATCAATAAATCTAAAATTGATATTAAAGATAATGTTTGGGTAGGTCATAATTCTTTGTTGGATGGTATTGGAGGAATAGTAATTGAACAAGGTGTTAATATTGCTTCACATACTTGTGTGTATACACATAGTAGTCAAGATTCTATTCGATTATTAGGAAAGAATTTTATTGAAATTCCAGCAGAACAGCGAATAGGGTATGTCTTGGATGGAGTAACAATTGGTGAGTATACTTTTATTGGAACATCATGTATCTTGTTACCTGGAACAACTTTAGGAAAAGGTTGTATTGTGGGAGCAGGTAGTGTAATTAAAGGTAAATTCCCTGACTATTCTATAGTTGTTGGAAACCCTGCGATAGTAGTTGGTGACACTCGTAAAAGAGATGAAAAGCATTGGCAGTCAGGAATTGATTTCAGTAATTACTATGATCAATTATTGTTGTCCGAATTCAATAAGAACAAAACAAACTAGATAAAGAATGATTAGTCTAGAATTAAATAATAAGATTAATTTTTATTTAACTAGTTTATTAGCTTTTTTCGTGCCAATACAATCAAAATTATTACCCGTTTTGATTATTTTACTTATTCTTAATTGGGGAATTAATTACCCTAAAATTAAATTAAGTTTTAAAAACTTAGTCAAGAATTACGCGTTACTTTCTCTTATAGTTTTGTATTTATTTTATGTGATTGGTATGTTAAATACTGAAAATTTAAAATTTGGTTTAAGAGTCCTTGAAACAAAACTGTCGTTACTTGTAATTCCGTTAGTTTATTCTGCTTATATTGAGCTAACAAAACAGAAAATTAAGCAGTATTTACTTTTATTTGTTTACGGATGTTTAACTTATGCTTTAATTTGTTTTTGTTACGCAACCTATGCATTTTTTAAACCTGTTTATACGGATCTATATGGAGTGATGTATAATTTAGGGTTCAACTACTTTTATTATAATTACTTATCAATTAATTTTCATCCTAGTTATTCGGCAATGTATTCTGTCTTTGCTCTACTAATAATAACAGTTGGAATAAAAAGAAAAATAGTAACGTTAAATTGGAAAATAATTTTGTCCGTTACTTTATTAGTTGTTTTCATCCTTTTTTTAAGTTCAAAGGCCGGTTGGTTAACTATTTTTTTATTAGTATGTTATGTTTTTGTTGTTCTGATTTTGTTTAATAAAACCAGACAGGTGCTATATTTTATTGCACCAATATTAGTTTTGTTTGTCATTTTAAATATTTTTTTAGCTCCTAAATATGCCCAAAGGATCCCTAATGTTGAAGAGGTGTATGATGCATTTGTTGGGAAAGATAAGGATAATAAGAAGGTTGAAACAGGTTCTAGTAGCAGCTCAGCTAGAGTTTTTATTTGGAAAGCATCAATGGAGTTGGTATCTGAAAACTTATTAAAAGGATTAGGTACTGGGGATGGAAAAGATAAATTGATAGAAAAGTATCAAGAACTTGGAATGACTAATGAATATAAACATGAATTAAATTCTCATAATCAGTATTTGACTACATCCTTATCGTTGGGGATGATAGGGTTAATAATTTTATTTTTCATTTTATTTTACCCGTTGATTATGTCTGTTAGGAATAAAGATATTCTTCTATGTGGGTTTATTTTTTTATTAATAATTAACTTTATGTTTGAGTCGGTAATTGAAACTAGAGCGGGAATTATATTTTTCACATTTTTTTATACGTTACTTTATTCTAATTTTGAAAAAATAAATTTCAGAAAACAATGAAAATAATTACAATAGTTGGTGCGAGACCTCAATTTATTAAAGCAGCGGCTCTAAGTAGAGAAATTGCTAAGCATAATAATATTGAAGAGATTATTATTCATACGGGGCAGCATTTCGATGATAACATGAGTGATGTTTTTTTTAGAGAAATGGAAATACCAGAACCAAAATATAATTTAGATATTAATAGTATCAGTCATGGGGCTATGACGGGTCGTATGTTGGAAAGAATAGAGGGGATTCTAATTAAAGAAGAGCCTGACATACTATTAGTTTATGGCGATACAAATTCGACTATTGCAGGAGCACTAGCAGCAAAAAAAATGCATATTAAAGTTGCTCATGTTGAGGCCGGATTGAGAAGTTTTAATATGGAAATGCCAGAAGAAGTGAATAGAATTTTGACAGATAGAATTTCTGATTTTCTTTTTTGCCCTACTACCACTGCCATAAATAATTTAGATAAAGAAGGGTATAATAATATTGATTGTAAAATTTTTAACAGTGGCGATGTAATGCAAGATGCTGCAAATTTTTACGCAGAAAAATCAAGTGAAAGGGCAAAAGTGTTTAAAGAGTTAGACTTTGATAAATTTATATTATGCACTTTTCATCGAGCTGAAAATACGGATGATAACATCAGATTAATTGAAATTATTGAATCTTTAAATGAGATTAATAAAGAAATACAAGTGGTTTTACCATTGCATCCAAGAACTAAAACAAAAATTGAAGATTTAGGAATTAAATTAGAAGTTAAAATAATTGATCCAGTTGGCTATTTTGATATGATTGAATTATTAAAGAATTGTAGTTTGGTTATTACGGATAGTGGTGGTTTACAAAAAGAAGCTTTCTTTTTTAAAAAGAATTGTGTTACTATGAGGGATCAAACAGAATGGGTAGAGTTGTTAGATCATAAAGTGAATGTATTGGTTGGGGCTGAAAAAGTGAAGATATTACAAGGAGTTCTTGATATGCTTGAGAAGGAGTCTGATTTTTCAGTTAATTTGTATGGAAATGGAAACGCATGCGAAAATATTATAAATAAATTAGTAGAGTTAGAGTGCCAATAACAATATAAAAATATAAAATAAATGATTCCATTTTCGCCACCACATATTAGTCAAAAAGCAATTGATGAAGTTGTTAAAGTTTTAAAGTCGGGTTGGATAACAACTGGTCCAAGAACCAAAGCGTTTGAAAAAGAAATTACGGCATATTGTGGAAGTCGGTCTACATTATGTTTGAATAGTGCAACAGCTGGGTTAGAAATAATATTAAGATGGTTTGGAGTAAAAGAGGGTGATGAAGTAATTTTACCAGCTTATACTTATTCTGCTACTGCAAATGTTGTTATTCATTGTGGTGCGAAACCCGTTTTTGTAGATGTTAATTCAGATGACTTTAATATTAATATTCAGGCAATTGAAAAGGCAATTACTTCAAAAACAAAAGTAATTATGCCAGTAGATTTTAGTGGATTTCCTTGTGATTATGACGCGATAAAAAAGTTAGTTGAAAAGTGTAAAGATAAATTTGTTGTAAATAGTGAAGAACAAAGACAGTTGAATAGAATATTAATACTATCCGATTCGGCTCACTCTTTTGGAGCATGTTACAATGGAAAAAGAGCAGGTTCTTTAGCAGATGTGTCTGTATTTTCTTTTCACGCAGTTAAGAATTTAACTACGGGTGAGGGAGGGGCGGTAACTCTTAATTTACCTGAGCCTTTTGATAATAATACTGTTTATAACGGGCTATGTGTAAAAACCTTGCATGGACAAAATAAAGATGCATTAGCTAAAACGAAAAAAGGCAATTGGAAATATGATATAGTTGAGGCAGGCTATAAGTGTAATATGACAGATATTATGGCAGTAATAGGTCAGGTAGGTCTGGAGGACTATGACACTAAAATGCTACCTAAGAGGAAAGTGGTTTGTGAAAAATATTCTGAAGTTTTATCTTCATATTCTTGGGCGCAAACTCCTATATTTAAAAATAACGAGCATTCAATTGAGAGTAGTTACCATCTTTATCCGTTAAGAATAAAAGGGATTACTGCAGAACAGAGAGATGCTATTATACAAGGTATATTTGATAAAGATGTTTCGGTAAATGTTCATTTTATACCAGTACCACAAACAAGTTATTATGCTAATTTGGGGTATGATATGGTTGATTACCCTGTTACAGTAGATAATTTTTCTAGAGAAATATCTTTACCTGTTTTTTATGATTTAACTGATGAAATGATTGAAACAGTTTTAAATGCGGTAATTGATTCCGTTGAAAAAATATTGAATGATTAAGCGACTTTTTGATTTTTTTTTTTCCGGCTTAGGATTACTTTTTTTAGTGCCATTTTTTATGATACTTTCACTTTTAATTGTTTTAGATTCTAAAGGAGGTATATTCTATAAACAAATAAGAGTAGGTAAAAATGGGGTAGACTTTTATTTATATAAGTTTAGGTCTATGAAAACTGAGTCAGATAAGCTAGGTTTGTTAACAGTTGGAGGGAAAGATCCTCGAATTACTAAAGTAGGATATTATATTAGAAAGTACAAAATAGATGAGTTGTCTCAATTGATTAATGTGTTTATTGGAGATATGAGTTTGGTTGGTCCTAGGCCAGAAGTAAGGAAATATGTTGAGTTGTATTCCTTTGAGCAATTAAAAGTGCTAACAGTTAAACCAGGTATTACTGATAATGCTAGTATTCTTTATTTTAATGAAAATGAATTGTTAGGGGAATCGAGCAATCCAGAAGAGACATATATTAAAGAAATAATGCAAGAAAAACTTAAGTTAAATCTTAATTATATTAAAGGCTATAGTGTTTTTTCGGATGTAAAAATCATCATAAAAACTCTTAAAAAGATAGTTAGTTAAACTTTAAGTGGATTATAATTGAGGTTGTAAATCGTTAAATTTGTACTTTGCAGTTTCAAAAAAGATAAATGAAATTAATTAAGGTTCTATTTCAAAATAACATTCCTAGATGGATTATTTTTTTTATAGATATAGTAATCTGTTTTCTTTCTTTAATAATAGCCTATTTAGTCCGTTTTAATTTTGACATTCCAGAGCTTGTAATAGAAGATTTTTCTTTGGTTTTTGGATTAGTGATTGGAATCAGGACAATTAGTTTCTATTTTTCTAAAACATATAAAGGGATTGTAAAATATACGAGTTCTAAAGATTCTCAACGAATATTTATTACAGTAACATCAGGAAGTCTTCTTTTTGTTTTAATTAATCTTATTACTTACTACGGAATAAACAAAACTTTCCCAATTCCTTTTTCGATAATCATTATAGACTATATGTCAACATTATTTATAATGATAATTCTACGTGTATTATTTAAAGCTTTGTATACAGAGATTATTAATCCTTATAGAGAAAAAAGTAATGTTATTATCTTTGGAGCTGGTGAATCTGGAATAATTACTAAAAGAACTTTAGATAGAGATGCTGGGTTAAAGTATAAAGTAGTCGCATTTATTGATGATGATAATAAAAAATCTGGAAAAACGTTGGAAGGTATTCCAATTTTAGCAATGAAAAAATTAGATAATTTATTGAGTAAAAAAGATGTAGCTCATTTAATTATTTCCATTCAGGATGTTTCTTCAGAAAGAAAAAAAGAACTCGTAGATATTTGCTTGAAATTTGATACAAAAGTTTTGAATGTGCCTCCTGTTTCTAATTGGATAAATGGAGAGTTAAGTTTTAAGCAAATTAAAAAAATACAAATTGAAGAGTTACTAGAACGCGAAGCTATAATTCTTAATATAGATAATATTAAAAATCAACTTTCTAATAAAATAGTTTTAGTTACTGGTGCTGCGGGGAGTATTGGTAGTGAAATTGTTAGGCAAGTTATTGAGTTTAACCCAAAAAAAATAATTCTTTTAGATCAGGCAGAATCTCCTCTATACGAGATCGAAATGGAATTAAAGGATAGCTTTGATGACTTAGTTTATGAAGTTGTAATAGGCGATATTAGAAATTCAGAAAGGTTAGAGAATATTTTTAAAACATTAGTGCCTGAAATTGTATTCCATGCAGCAGCCTATAAACATGTTCCTATGATGGAAAATAATCCATCTGAATCAATTTTAACCAATGTATTTGGAACTAAAAATGTAGCTGATTTAGCTGTTAAGTATAACGTAGAAAAATTTGTGATGGTTTCTACCGATAAGGCAGTTAATCCTACAAATGTTATGGGAGCAAGTAAACGGATTGCAGAAATTTATACGCAATCTTTAGGAGAAACATCTAAAACTAAATTTATAACTACTCGTTTTGGAAATGTTTTAGGATCTAATGGCTCTGTAATACCTAGGTTTAGACAGCAAATAGAAAATGGAGGACCTGTAACTATAACTGATCCAGAAATTACCAGGTTTTTTATGACAATACCAGAGGCTTGTCAATTAGTTTTAGAAGCTGGTAGTTCAGGTAATGGTGGAGAGGTTTTTGTTTTTGATATGGGAGAATCTGTTAAGATTTTAGATTTAGCCAAAAAGATGATAAAATTATCCGGCTTAACCCTTGATAAGGATATTAAAATAGTTTTTTCAGGTTTGCGTCCAGGAGAAAAACTTTACGAAGAATTATTGACCAACGAAGAGAATACTTTACCTACCCATCATGAGCAAATTATGATAGCTAAAGTGAAAGAATATGATTTTAAAATTATTGAGGAGCAGATAAATGAACTAATTAAATGCTTTGAAAAACAAGATAATGACCAAATCGTTAGTCAGATGAAAGCTCTTGTTCCTGAATATATAAGTAATAATTCAATTTACGAAAAGCTCGATAAAAAGTAGATTTAGGATTAAATACAGATTCTTATCAATAAGGAATTATAATTACATTTGTTCCACTAAAAAATACATTATGGAAGTAGCAGAAATAAAAGATATAGCATTAAAACAAAAGCACATTGATTTAGGTGCTAAAATGGTTGAGTTTGCAGGTTTTAACATGCCTTTACAATATACTGGTTTAACTGATGAACATTTAAATGTTAGAAATAATGTTGGTGTTTTTGATGTTTCTCACATGGGAGAGTTCATGGTTACTGGAGAAGGTGCTTTAGATTTTATCCAAAGAGTAACGTCTAATGATGCTTCTAAATTAGAAGTTGGTAAAGTACAATATTCTTGCTTTCCTAATAATGATGGTGGGATAGTAGATGATTTGTTAGTTTATATGTTAGACGCAGAAGAGTATATGCTGGTTGTTAACGGTGCTAATCTAGATAAAGACTGGGCATGGGTTAACAAACACAATACAACTAATGTTTCTATTGTTGATCAATCAAGTAATATGTCATTATTGGCTGTTCAAGGACCAAACGCTCAAAAAATGTTACAACCATTAACCAGTATGGATTTGGATATGGTGTATTACACTGTTCAAAAAGGAACATTTGCTGGAATTGATAATGTAATTATTTCTTCTACAGGTTATACTGGAGCAGGAGGTTTTGAAGTATATTTTGATAACAAAGATGCAGAAGCTATCTGGGATGCAATTCAAGAAGCAGGAAAAGTTGTTGATATGAAAATGGCTGGATTAGCTGCAAGAGATACATTAAGATTAGAAATGGGTTTCTGTTTGTACGGAAATGATATTAATGATACAACATCTCCATTAGAAGCAGGATTAGGTTGGATTACTAAGTTTACTAAAGACTTTGTTAACTCTGCTAATCTAAAAACTCAGAAAGAGGAAGGTGTTACTAAAAAATTAGTTGGATTTGAATTGATTGATAGAGGTATTCCTCGAAAAGATTACGAGATTATAGATGCTGATGGAAATAACATTGGAATAGTAACTTCAGGAACTATGGGTCCTTCTGTTGAGAAAGCTATAGGTATGGGCTATGTTACTAAGGAATATTCTAAAGCTGATTCTGAAATTTATATTTCTATCAGAAAAAAAAGTATTAAAGCAAAAGTGGTAAAAATGCCATTTTATAAAGGATAATTAGTGTTTATTATATAGTTGTTAGTGTATGGTAATTGCATAACAACTAAAAACCATACACCAGAAACAAAACACTAAATTATGAGTGAAGAATCATCAGGAAATACAAGAAAAGTTGAGGTAGTTCCATCTCCAGCATTGTTCCCAGTATATTTTGAGAATAGAGATTGTACCGTTGTAGTAATAGATGTTTTTAGAGCAACATCTGCAATATGTGCAGCTTTTGAAAGTGGAATTGAGAGTTTAATTCCTGTTGCTACTATGGAAGAAGCTATTGATTATAAACAAAAAGGCTTTTTAGTTGGTGCTGAAAGAAATGCAGAGATTGTTCCTGGTTTTGATTTTGGAAACTCACCCTTAGGATTTATGGATGGTCAATTTAAGGGCAAAACAATTGTACTAACAACAACTAATGGTACAAGAGCTGTTGAAATGGCCAAGCCTGCTTCAAAAGTTGTTATTGGTGCATTTACAAATTTAGCTGCTGTTTGTGATTATATTGAAAAAGAAGATAAAGATGTTCTTCTGCTTTGTGCAGGATGGAAAGATCGTTTTAATTTAGAGGATACCTTATTTGCAGGAGCTGTAGTTAAGCAGATTTCTAAAAACTTAAGATTTACTAATTTGTCTGATTCTAGTATTGCTGCTCGTCATATGTATGATTCTGCAGAGGCTGACTTATTTGAATTTTTAGGTGAATCTTCTCATCGAAAAAGGTTAAGCAGAATGAATATGGAAGAGGATATTATTTATTGTTTAACTTTAAACCAGTCAGACATCGTTCCTGTTTTAGAAGGTAATGTGATTGTGAGTAATAAGTAATTGTAGAATGTCATTGCGAGGTAAGAAGCAATCTCGTTTTCAAAATAATAGGATTCAATTTGAAATTAATTGCTAAATATATTACAAGCTTAATTCTTTTAGTTTTTTTAATTTCTTTTTTTCAGGAAACAGTCAATTCTTGGGGTTTTTTTGGACACAGAAAAATTAACCGAATGGCAGTATTCACCTTGCCTCCTGAAATGATTAAATTCTACAAGAAAAATATAGAATACATTACAGAGCATGCTGTAGATCCGGATAAAAGAAGATATGCTGTTGATGGTGAAGCACCTAGACACTATATTGATATAGACCATTATGTTCATTCAGGAGAAGATCCCTTTTCTGTAGTTCCTGAAAAATGGTTTGATGCTGTAGATAAGTTTACCGAAGATACGTTGCAAGCCTACGGAATTGTTCCTTGGCACGTAAATGTTATGGTAACACGTTTGACAAAGGCATTTGAAGAAAAGAATGTAGATAGGATATTACATCTTTCTGCTGATTTAGGGCATTATGTAGGTGATTCTCATGTGCCATTACATACTACGGAGAACTATAACGGACAATTAACAGGGCAAAGAGGAATTCACGGTTTCTGGGAATCTCGTTTACCCGAATTGAAATCAAAGGATTATGACTTTTTTGTAGGTAGAGCAGAATATGTAGATAATATATTAGAAGATGAATGGGAAACTATAAAAGGAAGTTTTGGAGCATTGGATTCTGTATTAGATTTTGAACGAAACCTAAACAATGAATTTCCTACAGATCAAAAATACTCACACGAGAATAGAGGATCTGTAATAATGAAAACTTACTCGGAAGAATACGCTACAAAATACCATGACATGATGAATGGAATGGTTGAGCGAAGGTTAACACGCTCTATTATTAAAGTTGGTAGTTATTGGTATACCGCTTGGGTAAATGCCGGACAACCAGATTTAAATAAGCTATTAGAAAAAGGACCTTCTAAAAAACAACTCAAAGAAAATATTGAGCTTGATAAAAATTACTCTGGAGGTAAAATTAAGGGAAGAGAACACCAGGATTAATTACAGTGTTGAAATTTTCAATACTATTTTTTATAATTTAGTTAAAAATGAAAGCTGAATTCAATTCATTAATGCAACTTCTTGGTTAAATAATAATTGATTCATTAC
>CAJWVX010000023.1 GCA_913048175.1 uncultured Flavobacteriales bacterium
ATGTTTTTGAAACAACTGCTTAGCTGTAATACTTTTCAGCATTGTTACCATTTTTAAAACAGAATAACTCGGTACACTCTACACTAAAAAATGAACGTGATCTTTTTCATATTCAATTTCTACAAATTGTATCTTATATCTTTCTGAAATTCCAAAACATGCTTGTTTTAGAGTTTCTCCAATCTCTTCACTTCTTGCCTTCCGCCTATATTTCAACAGAAATACCAAATGATACAACAACAAGCTTTTGTTATGACTTTTTAATATATGTTCACTCACATAACAAAAATACAACTTTGCTTAACACCTTGAAAACCTATGGTTTTCAAACTTTCCTCCAGACCCCGAGCTAGAGCCTCGGAGAATTCCCTAGATTAAAAAAAGTACTATATTAAAATTAAAAAATAAGCAGAAAGAGAACTATAACTTTCATAAAGTTGCTTCTGATTAGGCTGAGTATTGTTTTAATTCTCTGCGTTTAAATGATGATTGGCACGGTGCTGATTTCTTATCTGTACATATTGAAGGAGATGAGATACCTAAAATACTATTAAAAGGAAGGTTTACAATATCAAAAATATACCTTGGGAAAGACATGTATCACCGTATGCAGATGTAAAATAAGTCAATACATAACAATTGATAGGTATTAGAAATACCCCGATAATAATAACATATATGTGATGGTTGTATTTGCAAAAAAAACATTGTCTAGAACCACTATCTGTTTCATAGACAAGCATTCCACGTCCTACATTTTTTTTGGTAGAATCATATTCTAACTTATTAGAATATGAATTACTCTACCGACATTACTCTAAAGAATCTATCTCAACAATAGTAAGGTTTAGTTTATTGTCTTCTTTTTTAAATTCCTATTCTTTTATGGTCAAGTCTCCATTATCAAATTTAAAAAAACACATATTTTGTAGATATACCAACTTTTTTTCCATTCAACAGACTATGGATAATAAGAAGTAATTTATGGATTTACATTATTTGCATCTATGTTAAGATAAATTTCAAGTTCTTCATCATTCTCAAAATTATCAACAATAAATTGTATGTTAGATTATTTAGTTGGCTCTTCTTTATTGTTATTTGGAGAAGGCATATCCAACCAAAAAAAATGGAATTCATGTTATTTTTGACAGAAACTTAATATTATTTTTGGATAGAAATTTAAGTAGGCTCCACTATTATCAGTAAATAACAAGAAGTCTTTTAAACCATCCAATCAAAATCCCATTGATTTGAATCATTTTAAAATAAAACTTAGCAAAGGGAGAATTAATTTCTTCAAACTGCGAAGAATATTTTTTTACTCTATTACCGAAAAGTAAGCAAGAAATAATATTGATACAATAAGGAGCTTGTCCATTTTTGTATCAATCTATCTCGTTTAGAGGCTCTCATCATAATTCTTTCACCTCTTTTATTCCAGATCTTAACAAAAAAATCTTGAACCATATTATTTGCCAGATCTCTATCTCCTAATTTTTAAAGGAAACATTACAAAACATGATATAGTACTGATTTTAAAATTTTTATATTATTATTTCTGTTGTAATAATTAACTTTTCTGTTAAATAAAACACAATAATCAATATAATTATCTTTAATTGATTTAGAAGATTTAATGCTGTTGTTTAATTAGTTTAGTTGCGAAGGAATTTACTCCATCTCCAGCAACAATAACCAAGTACACGCCATTCGCTAAGTCACTTATATCAATCTTTACCTTATTATAACCAGTTTCAAATTGAAATTTGTTTGAATATACTTCATTACCAACTATATCAAAAATTTGCACATACCGAGAACTACTTTCAGTGGTTATGTCCATATGAATTAAATCATTTGCTGGGTTAGGGTATAATGCAATTTCTGAATTAATTGATTTACAATCAGAAACAATAACATCACTCATTTTAAAATCACCATTAAAGTCAACCTGCTTTAGACGATAATAATATGTTTTATTTGTAACTTCATCTTCTAAAAAATAGCTTTTATAGTTACTAGAATTTCCATTTCCTGGTACTTCAATCAAATCTTCAAAATGAATAGCATTTGTACTTCTTTGTAAGATAAACTTTTCATTATTAATTTCACTAGCTGTTGCCCATGTAATTAATTGTTTAGTTTCATTGCATTCAACATCAAAAGAAACCAATTCAACTGGAAGAACTGTTGTGTAATAAATCGTTCCATTGAATTCTCTTGGAACAAAGCTCCCAGCAAATGGGTAACTTTTACCAGTTCCTTCATATATTGAAAGATTTCCATCAGAAGCAAGTAGGTTACCAATCGCTGATCCGTTGGTATAATTGATATCAGCCTGAGCCCCTCCAGTATTGGTGATATAAAACGCATAGGTTTGTCCTGCTCCTATAGCAACAGATATTGTTATTGGTATAGGACTAGAAATATTATTTCCATTTGAAGTAGCTCCAACGGAACTTCCAGCTAGGGTCCATGCCGCTGCGTTACCCTCAAAACCGACATGTGTTCCAACTTTGTAATAAATTTCACAATCATAAGTGCCAGGATCCCAGTTGCCGTCAAAACAGGAAACAATTAAGGCATTTGAAGCCGTAACATCGAACATTACCCCATCATGACCATTATTGTTTACATATAAAGTTGTTAAACTAGAAGGAGAGCAGCCTGCAGTAGGAGTACAAGAAACAGCTAAATCGTCCACAGCAATATCACCTGAATAACTTGTTCCTCTAAGCCCTCTAAATCTTAGCTTTATAGAAGTTCCAACGTAGGCTGCCAAACTAACAGTAGCAGAATTCCAAACATTTCCTTGGTCACCAGCCAAGGTCCATATAGTGATCCAAATCCCTGACCCTAGAGTAGATTCAACTTCTAATAACAAAGAACCTGTTGATGCTCCATACATATGATAGGCAAAAGTAACCTCAGGTGTTGCACATGCTGATAAATCAAAACAAGGACTTTCAAAGTTGGCTACATCACCAGTAACTCTTGGCCAAGATGTTTCTATATACATGTACCAAGTACTTGCAGCATGACCATTTGCTGGTCCTGTATTTGATGAAGGAGTTCCTCCAGAATCTCGTGTCCAATCAAAGTTATCTCCAGCAGAATTTACCCATAGACCAAGACCCGTTTCAAAATCTTCATTGTATGGGAATGTAGATACAGTACTTGCGCATAAAGGAGCCGAAACACAAGAAACAACTACATCGTCCACAGCAATATCCCCTGTATAACTTGTTCCTCTAGCCCCTCTAAATCTAAGCTTTATAGTAGTTCCAACGTAGGCTGCCAAACTAACAGTAGCAGAATTCCAAACATTTCCTTGATCACCAGCCAAGGTCCTTATAGTGATCCAAATCCCTGACCCTGGTGTAGATTCAACTTCTAATAACAAAGAACCTGTTGATGCTCCATACATATGATAGGCAAAAGTAACCTCAGGTGTTGCACATGCTGATAAATCAAAACAAGGACTTTCAAAGTTGGCTACATCACCAGTAACTCTTGGCCAAGATGTTTCTATATACATGTACCAAGTACTTGCAGCATGACCATTTGCTGGTCCTGTATTTGATGAAGGAGTTCCTCCAGAATCTCGTGTCCAATCAAAGTTATCTCCAGCAGAATTTACCCATAAACCAAGACCCGTTTCAAAACCTTCATTGTATGGGAATGTAGATACAGTATTTGCACATAAAGGGTATTGACCAAATGAATATTGTATCCCTAACAACGAACTTGAAAGAAATAAGATCTTTAAATAAGTTGCTATTTTTTTCATATACTTTTAATCTTTATTTTTTTTTAATACTGGATTTTTATAATATGAGTATTTAAGCTCAACATGATCTGTTATGTCTTTATTAATTGCCTTGGAAGAATAATTTCGGGCAAATTTGTTTGAAGATTTCCAATCACAGTTATTAGCCCAGTAGCTTTATCTAAAGATGCTCTTGTCACTCCTTTAAAAGATAGAAATATTAAAGAAACATCAAATGCAGTAGTTTTAACATCTGTATCCTTGGCAGTCGAATTACCTAGCTCTGTAGAGTATGTAAAAGCAACAATATTAATTGAAAGAACATTCTTAGTTACTTGTTTTAATGTCTGGGAATGACAAACTTCTCCTAACATTAAAATGAAAACTGAAATTATAATAAAGTGCTTCATAATCTTAACATTTAAGTATTTATTAAGATGCAACAAGTAAATATAATAAAAATAACAGGACCATTGCAAAAGTCAGTAAATAATTTACACGTTTATTTTTTATCACTTTTTTATCGGTTTTCAGTTAAAAAAAAGTCTTTTTGATGTGGAAACACCTTTTTTATGAGCGTTTTTCTCTATTTTTTAATATTAGAGGCAACTATCCCAGGTCTTCGATATAAATTGTAGAATATTTCCTCAATTAAGTTTTATGTATGCATTTTTTCCATTCCTCTATATATAGCAGTACGGCCTTTAAACCATAATTTTATCCAGCTTAAAGTTCGCTCGACTTTTCTTGTTTTCCCAATCAATTTATTAAATCTATATTTCCATTTTGTTAAAGGTTTGTTATCAGAGCCTTTTGAGTAAGTAATTTTTCAATTTTTGTTTCTTTAATATTTCAACATTCTTCTTTGACTGATAAACTTTATCAGTATTTAAAGGAATGTGTTTCAGTAGTTCAATATTTACAGTATCTAAGACTTCTTCTAAATTAGCTATCTCATTTTTACTTGCTGTTGTGTTTAAAACTAATACAACGAAACCTTCATTGACAGTATCATGGTGTTTTTTAAATCCAAAATGATAAGCACCTCTTTTTTAAGCAAGCTCCATCTTTATCTTCACTATCAGTATATTCTTTTTTTACTTCAACCTTTTCTTCGCAGCGATCTTCTGTAACCTTATAGTTCGCTTTACCTTTTGGCCGCAAGGCTGAACCTATTGCACTTGAATCTATTATCAGTCCCGTTTTTACTATTATCTTATTTTTTTCTAACTGATTATTGATCGAAAAAAATAATTTATAAAATGTTTTAGTTTTGGTCATTTCAGTTCTAAATCTACTCAAAATGCTATGATATCGAGCAACTTGCTCTATGATCATTCCAAACTAATAACTAAAGGAAAGGCTATCATTAATCCGGTCTTCTATTTCGTAATCACTTAGCCCGTTCCAACTTTGTAAAAGATACATTTTAAAAAGTAACACCCAGTCATAAGATGGATTTCCTTTAGCACTTTTACCCTTCAAATAGTCTTTCTCTATTATTCTAGAAAGATCTTCCCAATCAATTAAGGCATTTATTTGAGTGACAAATGTTTTTTTAACTTTTCTCGCTCGAACATCACAAATACTGTCAGCTAAAGTAGTTTTTCTTTGTACTTTCTTAAAAAAACATGATGACAAATAACATGTTAGTGCAAGAAATAAAATATTTTTTTTGATTTCACCATGCAACGGTCTTAAAAGGCGAAGTCAAAGATTATGATTTAATTATTACTACAATACAAAAGTTAAACAATGTTATTTCTAAACATTATGGTAAACAAATAGAACACCTTAAAAATTAACGGTTTGATTTCATTTTTGATGAGTATCATCGTTCTCAATTTGGGGAGACACGTGAAAGAATAACAGAATACTTTGCCAAAAGTCAACTCTCTGGTTTTACAGGAACTCCAATATTTGCAGACAGCGCATAAAAAACGATTTAGAAAAACAGAATACAAAGATTTGTTTGGCACTTGTTTACATAAACAAGTAATTACAGATGCCATACGTGATGAAAATTTACTGAAGTTTGGGATAGATTATTACAGTATTTTCAAACATAAAAATAAACCTCAGTTTGATGAAATGGTTGAGGACATCAAAAAAGAATAAGTCTTTAATGATCCTAAATACCTAGAAGGACTAACAAATTACATTATCGCCAACCATAACCGTAAAACATTTAATAAATATTATTCTGCTTTATTTGCTGTTAGTAGTATCGATGCAGCGATAGCTTATTAAGAGTTGTTTCAAAAAAAGAAGTTAGCTGTAAAACACGATTTACGAATTGCTACCATTTTTATTTATGGTGCAAATCAAGAAGGAAAAGAAGCTCAAGATTATTTACCAGAGGCTAATTTCAGTATCGCTGCCGAACCTAAGGTTACTTATCAATAGAGACATACTAGAAATAAGCTAGAAGGTATTATTGGTAATTACAACCAATTTACTGAACAAGCTATACCTCAAAAGATAGCAAATTGTTTGAAGGCTATTTTAAAGACATCAGTAAACGTTTAAAAGAAAGAAAGAAATAAGCAGAGCTTTAATGATGAAAAGGATAGACTAGATATTGTTATTATGGTAAACATTATGTTGACTGGTTTTGATGCAAATAAGGTAAACACACTTTATTTAGATAAGAACCTAAAGCAATACGGCTTAATTCATACCTTTTCTCGTACCAATAGAATATTAGGTGAACAGAAGACGCAAGCAAACAAATTGTGCTTCCGTAACCTTAAAAAAGCAACAGACGATGCGTTTACCTTGTTTTCGAATAAAGATGCCATGGAGGTAGTTATAATGCCCGGATATGAAGATAAAGCAAAAAATTTTGATGAGGCATTTGAAAACATAAAAGAAATAACACCAATGTACCAAAGCGTTAGCGATTTAGAAAGCGAGGACGATGAATCAGTATTTGTTGAAGCTTTTAGAAAGCTAATGCGAAACCTCAATGTGTTACAATCGAACAATTATTTCGATTGGAAAGATTTACCGATTGATGCTCATGAGTTTGAAAACTATAAAGAAAAATACCTTGATATCTATGAAAAACTAGAAAGAGAAGGCTTAATCTATAGCCGTTTATACATAGGGTTATTAATGAAACAAATGGGGTTGAAAAGTGTTTTAAGAAGGAAAATATGTTGTAACAGCAGACTATAAACATTCATTTCCAATAGCTAATAATGAATTAAATAGAGAGTTTTTTAAGTTTGAAATTAGGAAATAAATGGGTGTCAGATATCACCTATATCCGAGTTAACGATGCTTAGAATTATCTGACAACAATAATTGATTTAGCAGATAGAAAAATTGTAGGATGGATCTTGAGTGAACACATGACAATAGAAAACACAATAATGCAAGGCATGGCTTGCAGCAAAAAGAAATTGGAATATCATCAATGGATTTATTTTTAATTCAGATAGAGGTTTGCAGTATGCTTTAAATAAGATGTGTAGCTTGTTTTTTTTCAATACAAAAACAACCCAGAGTTCGCCAAGCATTGCTTGAGCCTCGAAAAGGAAACTGTTGGGATAACGCTGTGGCTGAACGTTTTTTCAAAACAATTAAAAATGAATGGTTAAACAAATTTAAATTCATTTCATTCAATCAATTTTTGAAACAATAGAAGACTATATTTGCTGGTATAATACAGAAAGATTACATTCTAGTTTAGGATATCTTTCCCCTTTAGAAATGGAAGTGAAATTAAGAGGTTTTAATAAAATAGCGGCTTAACTATATTTGTTAAAATTTACTAAGTAGTCGGCTTTGTTTGGTAACTAAAAAGATGTTTCTTTTAGAAGTTCGGTAGAAACGATATACCAAACTTTTGATCGTATTGATTTATATCTAAACATAGAATAAAAAGCTGTCAACTTGCTTTATTTCTTGGTTAAGAATCATTCTTTTTCGGATGTAAACAAAAGGTTTTTTAGGTGGATAATTTAGACAAATCTCAATTTAAAGCATTAATAGATGCTTACATCTATAGTGGGCAATAACCAATTTTAGATGATGTATTTTACTATTTAGATAACCGCCCAATAATATTGAAATACAGATATTTAAGTGAAATAATTATTGAGAAAATGAAAGAGTTTATAAAAGGGGTGATGGCATTAATTATAGCTACTCTCATATTTTACACACTTTTAAATTATAAATAAATTTTATACGTTGACAATGCAATTATTACTACTGCGGCACAGAATAAGCGAACCTATCAGCTATAAATATTGGGAAAGTTTAAAAGATATACATCAGATGAATTAGAATGAAGGTAGCGTATAGATTTATTTAATCATAATGGAAGATCAAAAGACAATAGTAAAAACATATACATTAACCCAACTCAACCAATCGGTTACAAATTGGGTGAGGGATGCTTTTGGCACCAGAACTTATTGGATATCCTGTGAAGTTGCTAAGGCTAATTTAAAAGGAGTTCATTGGTATTTAGAATTGGCGGATTCAAACAATATAGATGAAACAACAGCAAAGTCATCGGCTAGTATATGGAGGATAAACACAGTTAGCATTACTGAGAGTTTAAAGGCATATGGAGTGAGGCCAGAAGAAATATTAAAGCAAGGAAACAGAGTTAGAATTAAAGTAAGAGTAACTTTTCATAATGTTTATGGTTTAAAATTAGACATTGAAGAAGTAGATGCATCAGCGACACTAGGAGATATTGAGAAGCAAAAACAAGAAACACTAAAAAGAATTAAAAAGGAGGGGTTAGATACACTTCAAAAACAACTATATCTAAGTCCATTAGCTACTAGGTTAGCTGTTATTGGTTCCCCTGATACATCAGGGTTTACTGATTTTGTTGAGGAGTTAACTAATAATAATTATTTCACACGATTTAAGTATAAAGTTTTCCCTACAAAAGTCCAAGGTGATGAAGCTCTATCGCAGATTGTAAGAGCTATTAATGATGCTTCTAAACACGATGTTGAAGCTATTGTCATCATTCGAGGAGGTGGTTCAAAAATGGATTTACATGTATTTAACCATTATGATATTTGTAAAGCTATTGCATATTCTAGAGTACCAGTAATTACAGGTATTGGGCATGAAACTGACACTGCTCTTGTTGATATAGTTTCTTTTGAAAGTCTAAAGACTCCAACTGCAGCTGCAAAACGGTTTTATCTAAAAATAGCAACTTTTCGTGCAGACATAAGTGATGTGAATTATCGTATTAGGTTAGCTGGCACGAACCTAATTGGTGATTGTAAGGATGAATTAAATTATTTTACTGGTCAGCTAGCAGCAATAGTGAATAGTAAATTATCAAAAGAAAAAGATAAGCTACACAATAGAACTATAAATTTAAATTTAGCTGTTCGTCAATTATTAGAATTAGAAAAAAATAATTTCAACGGTATTACACAATTGTTTTTTCAAAAGGTTAGTAGTCGTTTGATTAAAGCTAAAGAGAATTTGTGGGACGAGTTAATTGCTATTAAATCAAGTTCACAGCAGATGCTGAGTTCTCAGAGTAATACTATAAATGTTATACAAGAAAAGCTTGTTAGTCACCCAAATAAGTTGATCGAGTTTAACAAACTGGAACTTGAAAATTCATGGGGATTGACTATTTTAAGAATTGAGCATTTTATCGGTAATGAAAAGGTTGCGCTAGGTTTCGAAATAGACAAGCTAAAAGTTGTTGATCCTACGAGACTTTTTGAAAAGGGATATACGATATCTACCGTTTTGGGAAAGGATATAAATATTTTTAATGGAGAGCTAGTAGGTAAGGAAATGACAACATATTCTAATAAATTTGAAATTAAGAGTACAATTAAAAAAATTAATAAAAATGACTGAAGAAAAGATTAAAGGTTTACGATACGACAAAGCTTTAGAAATGCTAAGAGCAATATCACTTAAGTTGGAAAATAAAGAGGTGTCAATAGATGATTTGACTACGCAGGTTAAATTGGCGAATCAATTAACAGAGCATTGCAGAAAAAAATTGGAAATGACAGAAAAAGAAATATCCAAAATTATTAGAACTGAGGAGAATTGATTTAATTTCAATTATTCCGTATAAGAATTTGAAAAGCAATTATGCGTTGCTGAGTGGCAATTTAATACTTCGATTTATTGCTCACTCAGCACAGGCGATGTAACTAATTATAAGAACAAATGGAGAGAATCGGAATTCACGAATACTTTAATTAAAAATAACAAGGAATAAGTAAAATGATAAACCTTATAAAATATTAGTTACTTGAGAAACAAGTTTACGAGTTCATAAGTTCCCGTAAAATAATAAGCTACGAATAATCGCATATTTATTTTGATTATAAGATCCTTACTAAGGATACCAGAACACATCGATAAGCTCAGGATGACATCCATACCGTTGGATTGTGTGTTCTATTTACCCATGTATTTTTATTTTATTAGTTGAATTCGTGAATCTCCTAAAATCGATTGTTCTTTGCTGCCATAAGCAAAGCCAGTGATTCCTTTAATTAATAATTAAAGGACTGGAACGCATATATAATACCCATTATAAGTACTAAACGACTACAAATGGTTATATAAAAGAACACAACGCACAGGGCTTTCTTAATTCTAAATTGAACCACAGACTCAATTCTTAGCGTATTAAAAAGTCTTATAATACATTGCATTATAGGTTCAAGTTTTCACTTTAAGCTTTGCTTTGGACTTTAAGAATTTATGCTGCCAAGGTCGGAAACGAGTTTAAGAGTTTATGAACACGACAAAGCAAGAAGCAAGGATTAAATAAAGAAATTTTTTATTTAATCAAAAGAGCGTAAGTATTGAGAATTTGCGTTTCAGTTCAAGCAAACTTTACAAGGCTGAATAACGCTTAAGTAAAGCGATAAATGGGTAAATAACAAAGTTAACAAATGCTTAATTACTATAATTCAGAATACTTTTATTCGTTAAAAATTATAAATTCAGCAATGTGTTTTGTACTTAATAAAAAAATAATTCCATTAAGAGTAGGATATTTTTTCTTTGCTTTTTTAACTACTTTTTCTAGATCAGTATAAGGATTACCCGACCAATCTACTTTTACTTTTTCTTTTGCTAATACATTGTAATTATAGTAAGGTTTACTATCAACAAAAATATTAACTCCCATTATTTTAATGTTGGAGTAACAAATTGTGTAATCTTTTTTTTGTTTAAGTATTTCCTGTCCATATGAAACACTTCCTGAGATTAACAAAACAAATAATAATAATAATAATTTCATAAACTAATTTTAATGTAAAAATACACTTTAATGTCTTTTAAATTAAAGCATTTTTTTTAGAGATTAATTTATAGTTCTAGTACATTATACTAGAATTTTAACGAACATTGAATTGTAGGATCTATTTAATTTGCTAAAAAAAGAGCAAAGCCAATGAGGTACGAATACAGATATAATACACATTATAAGTACTAAACGACTACAAATGGTTATATAAAAGAACACAACGCACAGGGCTTTCTTAATTCTAAATTGAACCACAGACTCAATTCTTAGCGTATTAAAAAGTCTTATAATACATTGCATTATAGGTTCAAGTTTTCACTTTAAGCTTTGCTTTGGACTTTAAGAATTTATGCTGCCAAGGTCGGAAACGAGTTTAAGAGTTTATGAACACCACAAAGCAAGAAGCAAGTAGTGAGTAAAGAAATTTTTATTTAATCAAAAGAGCGTAAGTATTGAGAATTTAGAACTCTCGTTTAACTACATATAAATTGACAACTCTTAAGATACCGCTTAAGTAAAGCGATAAATGGGTAAAGAGAAAACACTTAAAATAGAGTAGAGTAAGTGTTGGAGCTTTACTTATTTAGATGCTGCGTGAGACTTAATATGAAGAGGAGGAGCTTAATAAGCTCAGGTATTTTGTTTTGTAGCAAATCCCGTGTAATGCGAATGAATCATGCCTTATTATTTTAAATTAAAGGGTTCATGAATGTGAAAGACATTTGCCCAACTTTTAGGGCATGCCCAATAAAACTAAATTTTTCTTTATAATCTATTCTGAGTAAACTAATTTAAAGCTTAAAAATCTCCCTTATACAGTTTTTATATTAGAATTATTTCCCAATATGGGATTATGAAATATTAGTGAAAAAGTTATAAACTCAATGTTTACAATTGTTCCTGATGATTGGACTTAGAATTGATTCACACAATGAAAATTTTAAACTATGAAAAAATATATCTATTATTTCACATTAATTTTTGCCATTTCTTTAACAGTTCAAACATCTTTTGCACAGCAACTCATGATTAATGAATTGATGGCAAAAAATTCCTCAGTAATTCAAGATAGTGATGGTGATTATCCAGATTGGATTGAAATTTATAATCCCGGTGTTTCTGCAGCAACTCTATCAGGTTATCATCTTACAGATGACAGGCAGAACTTAAACAAATGGCTAATACCAAATACTGCAATCATTGGAGGCGGGCATCTTTTGATATTTGCTTCAGGAAAAGATCGAGGAAGTCCAGAGTTTCATTCAAATTTCAGCATTTCTAGCTCTGGAGAATCAATTTATCTAGTTAATCCAAGTGGTCTTATAGAAGACTCAACTGCCTCAATTATTATTCCGGAAGATTTAAGTTATGCTAGAATAACAGATGGAGATCCAAATTGGATAATTAGTTCAACCACCACACCAGGTGCCGCAAATAATACCACTATTGTTCCTATGCTTTCTGCATCACATCAATCGGGAGTATTTCAGGATAGTATTACTTTTGTTATAAATTCAAACGCACAAGGTGATATTCATTATACGCTAGATGGTAATTTACCAACAATAAATTCTCCAATACTAACAGCCCCGTTAATTATTAAAAATAGAAGTCAAGACTCCAACTACTACAGTATGATACCAAGCTCAGTTGTTTTTTCTCCACCAACAGCTACAATACCTAAAATTAATACGATAAGATACGCGTTATTTAATAATGGAGTTAAAATAACAGATGTAATAAATAAGACATTTATTTTAGATTTAAATTATTCTCTACCCATTGTTTCTATAGTAACAGATCCTAATAATTTATTTAGTCCGGATAGTGGATTTTATGTGCCAGGTCTAAATCCTGGAACTGGTCCTTGGTTTACTGCAGCTAATTTTTATCAGCAAAATAATGAGTCTCCTGCACATTTTGAATATTTTGATACTAATTCTAATTTAGTAATATCGCAAAATGTAGGAATAAAACTCCATGGAGGTATAACAAGAAGTTATTCTCAGAAATCATTAAAAATAATTGCAAGGTCAGAATATGGAAAAGGGGAATTAGAATATGATTTCTTTAATGGTAAAACAATTGATGAGTTTGATAGAATAATACTCAGAAATGGAGGCCAAGACAACAGTAGGTCAATAATAAGAGATGCATTTGTTAGTAGGGTTGCAGAGGATTTAAATTTGGTTACTATGCATGCTCAACCCACAATAGTTTTTTTAAATGGAGAATATTGGGGTATTCATATTTTAAGAGAAAAACCAGACGAACATCACTTAGAGAACCTATATGGAATTGATAAAGATAGTATTGACTTACTTCAAGGTAATGCAGATATTATTGAAGGCAGTAATACTGAATATTTAAATATGTTAAATTATATAACAAACAATGACCTCTCAATCAGCACAAATTACAATATAGTAGAAGATCAAATTAACATTGAAAATTTTATAGATTATTTTTCAGTAGAAATTTATTACAACAATAGGGAGTGGCCACATAATAATATTAAATATTATAAGCAACAGGGGGCAAACCATAAATGGAATTGGATTCTATTTGATACTGATATTACTTCCGGTGCTTGGAGCGTTTGTAAAGCTGATAGAGATTCTTACATTTGGCTCAGTGACACAGCTGGTTATCCGATTTGGTCTCGAATAATGTTTCTTAAATTAATTGAAAACAATGAATTTAAAGACCAATTTGTAAACAGGTTTGCAGATCTTAAAAACACGATATTTACTGCTAGTAATCAATTATCAGTTATCAATGGCTTAAAAAACGAATTATTACCTGAAATTAATGGCCATTTAGAACGATGGAATCATATGCCAACACAACAAGATTGGTTAAATAGAGTGGGGGTAGTCGAAGTTTTTATTAATGATAGGGAAGACTATATATGGAATCAAACTAGACAATTCTTTACCTTGGGAGATACTACTGTTAATGTAGTTTTAAATGAAAATATTCAAAACGCAGGTGTTATAAAATTTAGCAGCTTAAATCACCAAAACTTACCCTGGAATGGGCAATATTATAAAACAACAACTATTGAGGTTAGTGCAATACCAAATTTTGGTTACCAGTTTTCACATTGGTTAGAGACTGGAAATATTAATTCTACAATCAACATTTCTCTTAGTTGTGATACTAGCTTTACGGCTATCTATCAAGCCACATCTACTGCAACAACAGATTTAGTTATCAATGAAATTCAAACATCTAACTCAAACGGTATTTTAGATACTGCTTTACAACATCCTGATTGGATTGAATTATATAATAAAGGGAACACAGCAATAGATTTAAATCAATTTTATCTTACAGACAATTTATTGATGCCTTGTAAGTGGAAAATCCAACTATCAGATACATCTTTAAGTAATTTAGATCCCTATGAGTTTATTTGTTTTTATGCTGATAAAGATACTTTAGAAGGAGAATTACATACTAATTTTAGTTTGTCTAGTGGTGGTGAACAAGTTGGTGTTTATCAGGTGATTGGAATAGATTCAATACCTAGCGATACTTTAAGTTTTGGAAATAGAATAAGTAATGTTTCTTTTGGAAGATATCCAGATGGAGCTAATCAATTGAGAAATTTTACGATTCCTACTTTTCAAGCTCAAAATCAAATAAAGCTTTTTTATGATAGCTTATATATCAATGAAATTTTAGCCAAAAATTTAAATGATACTACTGATGTAAATGGAGATTATGAAGACTGGATTGAAATTTACAATGGAGGAAACGAACAGGTAGACCTAGGTGGATATTTTTTATCGGATGATATAAATGATCCAACAAGATGGAAAATACCTATTGATAATAATGGAGGAATGGTTATTGATGCAAAAAGTTTTGCCTTGTTCTTTGCTGATAATGATACGGAAGATGGAGAAAATCACCTCCCATTTAAATTATCTTCTGCTGGAGAAACAATTAATTTAAGTTTCCTAGATGATCAAAATATACTAACAATTGATGAATTAACATTCTCAACCCAGCAAGATGACATTTCTTTTGGTAGATTTCCTGATGGTGATATTAATACTGTAAGCTTTATTAATACAACACCTAACCGAACCAACTATTTAATTATTACAAGCTTGGAAGAAAATAATGAAAGTGGATTTACCTTTTACCCTAATCCGTTTTCGGATGCAATTATAATTGAAAATGATTTTAAGCAACCTACGCCATTTAAAATAGTATCTATTATTGGGCAAGTTATAATCAAGGGAATGATTAAATCAAATAAACATAAAATTGATATAGATCATTTATCTCCAAATATTTATTTTCTTAGTATAGATTCTAGGACTTATAAAATTATAAAGCAATAAATTTAGAGTTAAGAAACACGGGGAAAGACAACTATAAATTAATTTTCTAATCATTTAATTGCTTCGACCTAAGGGTCGAGTAATTAAACCAAAAAAAGATTAAAGCCCTTTAGTAATATTTAATTAATAGATGAATAAAATAAATAAAGGTGTTTGGGTTATTCCTTTAATAAAGGTGAGGTAAGGATGGCATAGCAAAACATTTTATCAAACGAGCAAAAGCAACGAACATTTAACGCTATATTGAGCCAACACACAAGCTCGCTCAAATGCCCACAGGTAATTTGCCGTAGTTATTTGGTATTTATACTGAGCTTGTCGAAGTATCAAGGCAAAAGAATGAATAAAACAAGGTCGGAAACCAGTTTAATCAACTTATTTATTCCAACCAACAAACCAATGACCTATAATGAGTTACATTATTGGTTCAAGTTTTCACTTGAAGCTTTGCTTCGGACTTTAAGAATTTATGCTGCCAAGGTCGGAAACGAGTTTAATGAACTTATTTATTCCAACCAACAAATCCATGTTCTATAATGAGTTACATTATGTTACTTTGCTTTGGACTTTAAGAATTTATTCTTAAAGGACGGAAAGAAATTTTTATTTAATCAAAAAGATGTAAGTGTTGGAAATTTGCGTTTCAGTTCAAGCAAACTTTACAACTCTTGCAATACCGCTTAAGTAAAGCGATAAATGGGTAAATACCAAACACTTAAAATAGAGTAGAAGAGGTGTTGTATTTACTTATTTGCAGCTGCATGAGACTTGATATAAAGAGGAGGATGCCCTGTGGGCATCAGGTATTTAAAACAAATCCCGTATAATGCGAATGATTCACTCCTTGTTATTTTAAATTAAAGTGTTCATGAATGTGAAAAACATTTGCCCGACCGATAGGGCACGCCCAACAAAACAAAATTTGCCTTAAACCTATATATGCTATGGAGTATTCCTTGAAGAGAGGTTAGGTAAATTGTATCTTTTTAAATAGAATAATACTTTTCTTAAAAAATTTAACCCTCATACGAAAACGTATGTTGTTTGATTTATTAGTTTATCGAGCTAGTTATTATTATCATCAAACAACTTTTCATATTTCTCAAATCTTTGTTCTCTTATTGGTCTAGTTTTAGGATCTGTATCAAAATATAGCAATAAACAAAGAGAAATATTTTTATATTTTTCCAGATACTCGTATCTAATTAGTTCTTTATTTTTAATTCGCTGCTTAATTTTATTGTGATAAGGATAAATTAGTTTTTTATTAATTCATTTAAATAATACGATTTCGATGGATAACTTTCTGAAGTGTTTTATTCTTTCAGTAAGTTTTTCATTAAACCTCGGAATATAAACCCATGGAACGGAAGAACACTATACCAATAAAGTCTTCCTAATAAACCTAAAGGCCTAAATGTTGCAGTTTGGATTAGTTTATCGCCATCAATTTTAAATTCAAGCCATGCTTCTCCAGGTAGTTTCATTTCTGCAAAAAGCAATAATCTACCCTCTTTTTTGTTAGCGTAAAGAACTCTCCAGAAATCTAATGCATCTCCGGTAGAAATAGCATTTTTGTTAGTACGACCTCTTCTTAATCCAACACCTCCAACTAATTTATCTATAAAACCACGAAGTCTCCAAAGCCAATTGCCATAATACCAACCATTTTCACCTCCAATAGACCATATTTTTTCTATTGTTGAAGTATAATTCTTAATATGACTTACTTTTTTGTCTTTAAAACAACCAAAAGAAGGAACCTTAATAAATTCGGATATATTAATAGTTAAACCACTACTTGAGTGCGAGTCCTTCCAACTAGACATAACCTCATTATTTTCAATTTTATCAAAAGCATTTATAATAGCTTGTTTGTATGGAATTGGAGTGATGTTTAAGATTTTATTGATTTCATTATTTCGGCACACAACTTCTACGGTCATACTATCTACAAGAGATCTTGCAAGTTTGTAAGAGGTTGACGTTACAAAGTAAAGCCAATAAGAAGAAAGTTTTGGAGTCATAACAGGGACGGTTATTATTTTCCGTTTTAAACCTCTAATTTCTGCAAAAGTAAGCAGCATTTCTTTGTAGGATAGAACATCATCAGATCCAATATCAAAATTTCTATTAAAAGTCTTTTCATTCAGTATTGATCCTACTAAAAATCTTATTACATCCATTATACCAATGGGTTGACATCTTGTTTGAAGCCATTTTGGGGTAATCATTATGGGTAATTTCTCAACCAAATCTCGCATTATCTCAAATGAAGCACTGCCTGATCCAATAATTATTCCTGCTCTAAGACAAGTCAATGGATATTTTCCTCTCTCTAGTTCTTCTTCAACTTTTTTTCTTGAAAGTAGGTGTTTTGATAAGTTTTTTTCATTAATAATACCACTTAGGTAGATAACTTGCTTAACCCGTGTTAACTCTATTTTTTCACGAAAGTTTATTGCCGATTTTTCCTCTAATGATTTATAGTTATCCGAAGAGGACATAGAGTGTACTAAATAGTATGCAATATCAATGTCATTAGGTATTTTTAAAAGTGATTGGGAGTCTAATAGATCAATTTCAATTATTGAAATGTTTTTGCTTAATGATTTGGGAGGGTTAAATCTGGATTTATCTCTTACACAACATACTACATGATGACCATTATTAACTAATAAAGGAAGAATTCGTTTACCGATGTATCCGGTTGCTCCTGTTAATAGTATTTTCATTTTCTAGATATTTATATGAATGTGGATTAAAATGAGAAAAGCAGAATTGCATCTTCATATCTCTAATTCTGACCAAGTTTTGTCATTGTTTAAAACAAATGAACCAATGTGTTTCATTTTCCAGCTTGAAGGAGGTATCAATGAAAGAAAATTCTTACCTTTTTTTTCCGAAAAATAAAGATGATAATCCTCACCAACAATAGGTTCAAAGCTCATACTAGTTTTGTATAGCATGTCATTAATTTTATATTCATCAATCAATAATTGATACTCTTTTTTAATCAAATCAATCTTATTTTTAAAATTATGATTAAAACTATTTATGCTAGTATTATTCCATGTTGACATACCTGTAGGCTCAATACTTGGAGCTCCAACATTTGTTCCATAGGGCAGTAAATTTGCGTTATACGTTTGTGTCTCTTCATTAAAAACCACATTATCAGGGCGCTCTTTTTGCTTGAAATTGGGTACTTCAGATAATCGTGCGAATGGCATTTCCTTAAACTTACTCACACTTGAGTATTGATTTAGTCCAGTAACACAAACATCATTGGCCTTTTCTAAATCAATTTGTCCATTTTTTTCTACATATTCTTCATTAATGATAATTTCTTGTACTTCACCAATTATTAGTCTAGTTCCATTAGCTTTAACTTCATTATCCTCAATAAGTTTTAAGCCTATTTTTATATTACTTTCATTGACGTAAGGTGCAAAAAAAGAAGAGGAAAATTCAGGAGTTAAGTTACATGATTCAAATTCTGAAGTGCTTTGAGGAAATTTAGTAGAAGTGTAATGAGCTTTTTTTAA
Organism: uncultured Flavobacteriales bacterium; assembly: GCA_913048175.1. GTDB lineage: Bacteria > Bacteroidota > Bacteroidia > Flavobacteriales_E > Vicingaceae. The sequence continues at coordinate 18,958 of CAJWVX010000023.1, forward strand.
GAAGGATTTATGAACATGATTTAGCGTGTAATATCCTGTTTCTATTATGTTGTTATAGGTATGTCTTTCCACAGATAATGGACGCATAATAAAACCAATTAGAGGCGGTGAAGATCCAATATGAACGATAGAGCTGAAAATAGCTAAATTGGTTAAGCCACTCTCTGTTTTTGTTCCAATTAAATGAACTCCCTTGTATCCAGAAATTGAATTAATCAGCTTTAAACGATAACGTTCATCCCATTCCATAATATCAACCAGTTTCTTTTTCATAACTAATGTGTTTAATATTGATTCAAACCTCCTTCTTTACAAATAAGCTGTTCTAAACAATAAATAAATATTAACTTCTTCTATTTTATTTAATAACATATTCGCTTCATGAGTTTTTAAGTCACTTTCCTTTCGGTTTGTTTTTGATAGAATAAAAGCCTCTTTTAGACATTTTTTATATTCCCCTTGTAGTTTATCTATTACTGATTTCTTTTTAAATAGTTGAAATATATGTTTGTTTAAGCTAATTACAGTAAAGCTAAACAAAAAAATACAAGTAAATGATTTAAGATTAAGTTTTCATAGAAAAAGAACAAAAAAAAAGTCAATAAAATAGTAAAGAAGTAAAATGAAATTATAGGTGAGTTAATTGAGTAACAATTAAAAGTACTAGTAACCAAAAAACATGATTCTTACTTATCACTACATCAATACTAAATGTAGAGTCAAACATTAGACTATTTTTTTAAGGAATATGGAGGTTGAGTAGTTCTTATGAGTAGTTAAATGTTCCTCATAAAGAGGTATTAAGCACCAATTAAATTTAAAAATTCTTGAAAGCTCGGTATGATTTTTTGATTGGATGATAGCTCTAAATTATCAGCCGTATTATTGGAGCAGCAAATGTGAATAGGAGGGTTTTTAAATTCCTTATTCATACTAGCCAAATATTTATTGATTGAACTATGTTGATTGGATCGAACGGAAAAAGTTAAATAGTGAGTAGGTTTAACTTGCTTAGCAATAATGTCTAAATTTTCTAAAGGTACGTTAGCTCCGAGGTATATTACTTTTTTACCATTTACTCTCAACCCGTAGTTGGCAATTAACAAACCAAGATCATGCTCTTCGCCTGCAGGTAAAAATAAAAGCCATGTTTCTGATTCTTTTGATGGAGGGTTTAGTCCGTCAATCGCAGAAAAAATTTTTTGTTTAACTAAGCTTGTGACAAAATGTTCTTGAGCAGGATTTATATCTTTAGAGAGCCATAATAAGCCAATCTTAATTAACATGGGGTAGAATACTTTTTGATAAGCATCCATAAGTCTAAAGCTTAAAATCGAATTAGAAAATGCTTTTTCAAATAATGCTTCATCATAGGAGAGGGCTGCATTTATCATTTGGTTAATTAACATCTCTTCCTTTATGCCATCGCCACCAATGTTTGCTAAAGACCCAATCTTCGCATTTAAATCTTCTTCTGATAATTTGCTAATCGCTGATATTTTCACGCCAGCTGACATAAGTGATACTATGTTGAGAAGCTTTCTCAACTGTGCATCATCATAGTATCGGATATTAGTTTCCGTGCGTAAAGGGGAAAGAATTTTATAGCGTTGTTCCCAAATTCTGATAGTGTGAGCCTTGACCCCGCTGAATTTTTCAAGATCTGATATTTTGTACTTACTCATAAATTGTTTAATAAAAGACAAATATAATTAAACATATTATATGTTTTAATGTTTCATTAAGTATCTATTAAAAATAGATATATACTTCACAAAATAAGATGTTTAGCAATTCTGTCTAAACATTTCTTTAGTGTTATGTAATAATCCTTAACAGTTAAAATGTTTAAAGTTTTTATAAAAAAGTTAAACAAAGTAAATATATTTTGTTTATGTTTGCTTTGAATTTATTAAACAAAATAAAAATTAAACTTAAAACCCATGAAAAAATTATTACTAGTATTAGGTGCAGTAACATTAATTGCAACTTCAAACGCGCAACAGACTGCGCGAGTTCAAGTCATTCATAATTCTGCCGATGCTGCAGCTGACACAGTAGATGTGTATTTGGATGGAAATTTATTAATCGATGATTTTGTTTTTAGGACAGCAAGTGCTTTTATCGATGCTCCAGCTACTGGTGCAGCAATTAGTATTGCTATAAAATCCTCCACAAGTACTTCTACGTCACCGGCAATAGCAACATTTCCTTTTACATTAACAGCTAATGAGACTTACGTTTTAGTAGCCGAAGGAATTGTAAGTGCTTCTGGATATAGTCCTGCAACTCCTTTTGGAATATCTGTATATGCCATGGGAAGAGAAGTGGCTAATGCAATGGGAAATACTGATGTACTAGTACACCATGGTTCAACTGATGCCCCTGCTGTTGATGTATACGAAAGTTCAGTACCTGCAGGTAATATTGTTACTAACGCATCTTATGGAGATTTTGCAGGGTATTTAGAGTTGGGAACTGCAGATTACACTTTAGAAGTACGTCCGACTGGAACTACTTCGGCTGTTGCTTCTTACAGTGCTCCGCTGTCAACATTGATGTTGGATGATGCTGCAATAGTAGTATTAGCTTCAGGTTTTTTAGATCCGGGAGTAAACTCTAATGGTCCTGCATTTGGACTATGGGTAGCATTACCAGCGGGTGGAGATTTAGTAGAATTACCAACTTCGACAACTACAAGTTTAAATGAAATAGATTCAGAAAATTTGAAATTGAATCTATATCCTAATCCAGCTAAGAATATTATTAACGTTGAAATTTCTGATTTAGCAGAAATGAATATATCCATAACAAATATTGTTGGAGAGCAAATACAAAATAATTCATATAGTGTTAATAGAAATTCTATAGATATTTCTGGATTAGCTCAAGGAGCTTATCAAATAACAATTGCCCAAAACAATAAAGTTTTTGGTCATTCAAAATTTATTAAATACTAAATATAATTTGCTTGGGCAACTCATTTAATTTAATAGTAAATGGTTGTTCAGGCATTTTCACTAAACTCTTAATATTATGAACGTAATATTAATAATTGTAACTTCTTTAATGAGTCTTGGTTTGTTTAGTCAATACAAAACAAATAAAATGGAGAGTGATACTGAAACCCCGAAATATGAAACAGTTAAAATTTTTAGTAAATTTGTAATTCGGAAGTATCCCAAAATGATTTTAGCAACAACAAAACTTAATACAGTAAGTTATTCAAATAATTCAAGTAAAGGGTTTAGAAATATAGCAAACTACATTTTTGGAGGGAATTATGAAAATATGCAAATAAGTATGACATCGCCTGTTATTTCATCAATAGATGATAGTATGAGTATGAGCTTTATCATGCCTTCAGAGTATGAGTTAAGCGAATTGCCAACTCCTAATAATCAGAATGTTAAATTATCAACACAACCTGAACAAACAATGGCAGTAATAATTTTTGGTGGTTTTGCCAATGACTATGATATAAAATATCACACTAAAATTCTGAAAGAGCAATTAATTAAAGAAGGTCTTAATGCTAATGGTAAAGTTTATTTTCAAGCATACGATCCACCCTTTAAACTATTTAATAGAACTAACGAGGTAGCAATTGTTCTTAATTAATTGTAAATTAGTTTAAAAATTGATTCATCTGGCTTAATTAATTGTTAAAATAGTATTGATAAATTTAAATTGGTGATTAATGAAAAACAAGAAAACAGCAATAATTGGTTCTGGATTTTCTGGATTGGCATCTGCAGCTTATCTAGCAAAAGAAGGTCACGAGGTTCATGTTTATGAGAAGAATGAACAACTTGGCGGGAGAGCCAGACAGTTTGAGAAAGATGGGTTTGTTTTTGATATGGGGCCTAGTTGGTATTGGATGCCAGATGTTATGGAATCATTTTTTAATGATTTTGACGCTAGCGCGAATGATTATTATGAGCTTAAGGAGTTGTCGCCTGCATTTAGTATAGTATATGGTAAAGATGACGAGGTTGCTATTCCTAGTGATTATAATGAACTGCGGGCATTGTTTGAATCGATTGAGCCAGGTAGTAGTTCTGAGTTAGATCAGTTTATGGATGATGCACAAAAAAAGTATGAGGTTAGTTTCTCAAAATTGATAGAAAAACCTGGTATATCTATCTTAGAATATTTAGAGTTTGATACAATAAAACAAGCTTTAAAACTAAATCTTTTCTCTTCTTACCAAAAGATGGTTCATCGTAAGTTTAAGCATGCAAAGTTGAGAGCTTTAATGGAATTTCCAGTACTTTTTTTAGGTGCTAAACCTAAAGATACGCCAGCATTATATAGTTTAATGAATTATGCTGGATTAAAATTGGGTACTCACTACCCTATGGGTGGATTTCATTCGTTAGTTAAGGCTATGGTTTCTGTTTGTAAAAAGCAAGGAGTAGTTTTCCATACGAATAGTGAGGTGGAAAATTTAAAAGTGAAGCACAATCAAATTATTTCAATTTGTGTTGATGGTGAAACCATTTTAGTCGATGGTGTTATAGGGAGTGCAGATTATCATCATATCGAATCAAAATTAATTGATAAAGAGTATCGTAATTACGATGAAAAATATTGGGCTAAAAAGACTTTTGCACCATCTAGTTTAATTTTTTATTTAGGAGTTAAAAAGAAGCTGAATAAACTAAAACATCATACTTTATTTTTTGATGCTGATTTTGAGGAGCATTCAAATGAAATTTATGACAATAAACAATGGCCTAAAGATCCACTTTTTTATGTTTGCACACCTTCAAAAACAGATCCAAATTTAGCGCCAAAAGGTTGCGAAAACTTATTTGTATTGATGCCCTTAGCAACGGGTTTGGAGGATACTCCTGAATTAAGGGTGAAGTATTTTAAACTATTACTTAATCGTTTAGAAAGCCATATCGGAGAATCATTGTCAGATGATATTATTGTGAACGAGTCTTATTGTATTAAAGATTTTAAAGCAGATTACAACGCTTACGGAGGAAATGCATATGGCTTAGCAAATACGCTCAATCAAACCGCCATTTTTAAGCCAAAGATGGTGAATCAAAAAATTAGCAACTTAATATATACTGGACAATTAACCGTTCCGGGGCCAGGAGTTCCACCATCTATAATTTCTGGTAAAATTTCTGCCAAACTTTTAACACAACATTTAAAAAACCAAACTTTATGAAATCACTATTTGATGATCTTTCGGCACAGTGTTCAAAAAAAGCTACGCAACAGTATAGTACTAGCTTTTCGTTAGGTATTAAGCTGTTAGATAAGTCGTTGCATCGATCAATTTATGGCATATATGGATTCGTTCGGTTTGCCGATGAAATTGTAGATAGTTTCCATGGATATAATAAAGAGGAGTTGTTGTCTAAATTTAGAAAAGATACATATGAGGCAATCGATAATGGCATTAGTCTTAATCCAATCTTAAATGAATTTCAAAAGGTTGTAAACGATTATAATGTTGATCATAAATGGATAGATACTTTTTTAAAAAGTATGGAGATGGACTTGAGTGATAAATATCATGATGTTTTGTCTTATAAAGATTATATACTGGGCTCTGCAGAAGTGGTCGGTTTAATGTGTTTACATGTTTTTGTTAATGGAGATGAATCTAAGTTTAATGAGCTTAAGCCTTATGCGATGAGCTTAGGTTCAGCCTTTCAAAAAGTTAACTTTCTTAGAGACTTAAAAGCTGATTATGAAGCTTTGGGTCGTACTTATTTTCCCGGAGTTGATATGGAATCTTTTACAATAGAACACAAGCTTCAAATTGAAGAAGATATTTCTGCTGATTTTAAAATGGCTTTAATAGGAATTAAAAAATTGCCCCGTAAATCAAGAGGAGGAGTTTACCTCGCATATGTTTATTATTTACAATTATTTAGGAAGATTAAGGAAACTCCAGTTGAAAAGATTATGGAATCTCGAATTCGAGTACCAAACATTTCTAAAATGGGACTAATGTTTCAGTCAATAGTGCAGCATGAATTAAACTTACTATGAAGAGAATTGGAATTGTTATTATGAGTTTAATTATTAGTCATACCGCTTTTTCTGAGGATGCAATCTCAAATTGCAGAGATTATTATTATGGGGTATGTTTAAGTGAGGTTTCTATTAAAGATTTTGATTCCTACTTACAGCTTCACAAAGACAGTGATAATGAGTCGATCAAAGGCTATCAATCTGTTATCTGGTTTTTGTGGGCAGATTACTACATCAATCCAATAAAAAAATGGAAATGTTTTACTACGGGTATTGATAAATTGGATCAACTAATTGAATCTCATAAATATAATCCTGAATTGAGATTTTTAAGACTAACTATTCAAGAGAATATTCCAAGATTTTTAGGTTATAATGAAAATATAAAAGAGGATAAACAGTTTATCTATAATCAATTAAATGAGATCGCTGATAAGGATTTATATCAACGAATTGTATCATACCTATGCTATAATGGCATGGCTAAAATTAAATAAATATGGAAAAAGAAAATGTAATTTTAGTAGATGCTTATGATAATGAAATAGGCTTAATGGAGAAAATGGAGGCGCACGAAAAAGGGGCGCTTCATCGTGCTTTTTCGGTATTTATTTTTAACTCAAAAGGAGAAATTCTTTTACAGAAAAGAAGTCGTGAAAAATATCATTCTGGTGGTCTTTGGTCAAATACATGTTGCAGCCACCCAAGACCAGGAGAGAGTCTTTCTGAGGCAACAAATAGAAGATTGATGGAGGAGATGGGTATGCAAACAAAATTGTTTCCTTCATTCTCATTTCAGTATAGATCTCATTTAGATCAGAACTTAATTGAACACGAGTTAGATCATGTATTTATTGGTTATTCAAATGATATTCCTGAGCCTAATAAAGATGAAGTAGAAGGCTACTGCTATATGTCTCCTGAGGTTTTGGGGATGGGGTTTGAAAAGCATCCTGAGGAATATACTGAATGGTTGAAAATATGTTTCAAAGAATTAATGAACTATATAAATAAAAACACTGTTTATGAAAAAGTTAGTTAAAAAAGTAGTTAAAAAAACAAAGGATTTTAAAGTTAAAATTGATCATAGAACAATAGTGACAGTTAGAACTAAAGAGGCCTTAAAATATTGGTTAACTGAATATCCAAATGCACAAATTTTATCATGAGTTTTATGATGGGAGTATTAATTAATATAGTTATTGTTTTAATAACTTTTCTTTTAATGGAGTGTGTGGCTTGGTTAAGCCACAAATATTTAATGCATGGAGTTTTGTGGTTTTTTCATGAAGATCACCATCAGCATAATACCAATATAAAACCTTTTGAACGCAATGATTTTTTCTTTTTACTCTTTGCAACTCCAGGTATTTGTTTGCTTTATCTAGGTCTTGAATTTTTTTCTATTCCATTTTGGATAGGTCTAGGGATAACTATTTATGGAATTGCATACTTTGTGATTCACGATGTTTTTATTCATCGAAGATTAAAATGGTTGCGTAATATTGATTCTCCATATTTTAGAGCAATGCGGAAAGCTCATAAAGCGCATCATAAACATTTTAATAAAGAGGATGGTGAGTGTTTTGGAATGCTATGGGTACCTTTAAAATACTTAAAAAAGTAAAATGGATAAATTCACATATATCTTAGTAAATATAGGGACAATTATTATTCCTTTTATTTTTTCATTCCACCCAAAACTTAACTTTAATAAAAAATGGAGGTCTACATTGTTATCCATTTTTATTGTATCTGTTTTTTTTATTGTTTGGGATATTTGGTTTAGTCTAATGGGGGTTTGGGGTTTTAATTCAGATTATTTAATCGGGTTTAACATTTTTAATCTTCCTATTGAAGAAGTTTTATTTTTCTTCTGTATTCCTTATGCTTGCCTATATACATATCACTGCTTTAAAATATTGATTCCTCCTTTTACATTTCGTTATTCTAAAATTCTGGTGACTTTACTAGCTACAGTTTTATTGGTTTTAGGTATTTTATTTATTGATAGATGGTATAGTGGTATTACTTTTATTTCATTGTCTCTAGTGTTAATCTATTTTCAATTTATTGTTTCAGCCCCTTGGCTTCAAAGATTCTATGTTGCTTCACTAGTATTAATATTACCTTTTATTATTGTGAATGGAATTCTTACTGGTACCGGAATTGATTCTGAGGTTGTTTGGTATAACAATAATGAAAACATGGGATTAAGGCTTCTTACGATTCCTGCAGAAGATTTTGCTTATGGCTTTTTACTGATACTCCTTAACACTTACTTTTTTGAGAAATTCGATTATTTAAATAATAAAAAATAAACTACAAGATACTTTATTGTCATTATGAGTATCTTTTCATCTTTTAAAAAAAGTACTCAATGAAAATACTTCTTATTGAAGATGAATTAAGTGTATCTTCCTTTATTAAAAGGGGGTTAGAGGAACAAGGGAATTCCGTTTTACAAGCATTTGATGGAACTACAGGATTGAAGTTCGCATTACAAGATGAATATGATGTAATAATTCTTGATTTAGTGATGCCTGGCATGAATGGGCTTGAAGTTTGTGATCAATTAAAGAACAAAAGTGGGATCAATACTCCAATACTAATGCTAACAGCTCTTGGATCAACTGACGATATCGTTATTGGACTTGAAACTGGAGCAGACGATTATTTAGCCAAACCATTTAAATTTAAAGAGCTCCTTGCCCGTATTAATGCATTGGTAAGAAGAGGAACGAAAAGTGATAAAAATAGTGATTTAGTATTAAAAGTTCAAGACTTAAATATGAACCTAAAATCCAAAGAAGTTTACAGAGGGAGTGTTGAAATTATTCTTACTGCTAGAGAGTTTGGATTGTTAGAGTATCTTTTAAAAAATAAGAACAGAGTTGTTTCAAGAACCGATATCCTAGAAAACGTTTGGGAGGTAAATTTTGATTTAGGTACAAATGTTATTGATGTTTATGTTAATTATTTACGTAAGAAAATAGAGCATGGTTTTTCATCTAAAATTATTAAAACAGTTATTGGAATGGGTTATGTAATTAAAGAATAAAGGATGAAAATAAGTACTCGGTTAGCTATCACATTCTCCATTATTGCAAGTGTTATTTTTATAGCATTTGGACTCACAGTATATGTATTTGAATCAAATTATAGACAACAGAGTTTTCAAGAAAGACTAAAAGAGAGAGTAGTTATTACAGAGAAGATATTTTTAGAGAAAGAATCATTTAGCCCAATTGACTTCGAGAAAATTACAAATCAATTTCTCCATACTTTACCAGAAGAAACGGAAGAGGTGATACAGATTCAAAAAAATGTTAAACCTGTCTTTAAATACAAATATCCAAAAGAAGTTAAGAGTGATTTATCAAAAAATAATACACTCGAATTTGAATATTCAGAGATTCAAGGTGAAAGTAGAATCTTTAATGTGAAAGGTAAAGATTACCTGATTATAGTTACAGCTGTAGATCATGTTGGTTTAGAGAATTTATCTTTTTTGAAAAGTATAATAATTATATTAGTATTGTTAGGAATCCCTTTAATATCAATAGGTAGCTTTATCATAGCAAGGAGAGCTTTACTTCCTATTTCAAAAAAGATTGCTAAGGCAAATACAATTACTGCTACAAATCTGCATCAACGATTAAAGGTTCACAATCCTAATGATGAATTAGGAAATATGGCGATAGCATTTAACAAATTATTGGATAGACTAGAGGCATCTTTTGAAGCCCAAAAAGCATTTATTCGTAATGCTTCACATGAAATTAGAAAC
>CAJWVX010000024.1 GCA_913048175.1 uncultured Flavobacteriales bacterium
GGTCACAGTGATACTGGTATGGTTCCATTAATTGGAAAAGCTGTAAGAAACAGTATTCCAGTTTCAGAATTTTTATCTGAAGAAAGAATGAGTGAATTGGTAGAGGCAACGAAAGTTGGTGGAGCTACATTAACTGGTTTATTAGGAACTAGTGCTTGGTATGCTCCTGGAGCTGCAGTTTCTGCAATGGTTCAGGCAATTGCACAAGATGCTAAAAAAATGTTTCCATGTTCAGCTTTATTGCAAGGTGAATATGGCTTAAATGATTTGTCAATAGGTGTTCCTTGTATTTTAGGCAAAAATGGTATCGAAAAAATCGTTGAAATTGAGCTTTCTGATGCTGAAAAAGAAAAATTAATGGCTAGTGCTGAGGGGGTTAAGAAAACTAATGCATTATTAGCAGGAGTTATAGCATAATTTAGTTATGTTTGCAAAACTTAAGCGAGAGTAGCTCAGTTGATAGAGCGTCAGCCTTCCAAGCTGAGGGTCGCGGGTTTGAGCCCCGTCTCTCGCTCAATAGTTTAAATGCCGGACTTGTTCCGGCATTTTTTTGTTTTAGATGTTACTAAAATCATTGATAGTTCGAGTGATTTTGGATGAAGTTCAAGAGTTGTGGAATTGATTTTACAAGCAAAAATATTTATAAGTCCAAATAAAAGAAATCTATATTCCTAACACCTCTAAATTGAGTTCTAAAAGCTTCGATTGGCAAACTTAAAAACCAAGAATATCTGTTTGGGTTTTAAGCATTTTAAGGCTTTTTGTCAAGTTCCATGTGCTGGAGCAAGTTCTGCGTGAAGGATAACATTTCTTCTATTTCACTTGTCTTAGCATTTCTTAAGTAATTAAAAATCATTAAAGCCTCTCCATTACTTTCAATGTGATGGATCTTATTATTCTCTAAGAATTCGATCAACTTTGGTGTAAATAATTTATTGAGAGCTTCCACATCGTCTCCCATAACCAAGAACTTAGAGGAGAATTTGGTAAGTAATTTAAAGCCAAGTTCTTCGTATCCAGCATAAGACATTACCCGATCAAAGAATTTACTTAAAAATCCTTCCCACTCAATTGCGAATTGAGGAATTTTATGGTCTAATCGAACCACATGAATGGTAGTATTATATACTTCGGAAGAGAGAAGTGCACCTTCATCAAAAGTAATGTCAGCAGTTTCCCATTCAAAGCCAAATTTTTCATCTTTACCCTTTAAGCGATTTTTCTTTCTTTCTATAGGTCTTTTTTCAAAAAAGTGAAAATTTTGAAGATAGGAAGTATTCCAGTCTACTTCTTTTTCAAAAGTCCAGCCATGGTTAATAGCCATTTTCTGTAATCGAGATTGTCTGCCAGTTAACTTCTTTTTTTCAGGCCCAATAATTACTTTTAAGCCTCTGTTGTGTGCAGTTGAAGAATTGTGTTGGTCAAGTCCTGTAATTGTGACATGTCCACCTTGGTTGTCGTGAATACGCTTGAACTCGATAATGTTTTCCATTACGGTTAGATCAACCAAGCGGGTTTCGGACAAGTCGATTTCAGTAATAGTTTTTGGAGGAATGGTACTCAACATCTTATTCAACTTTACTGTTGCCATAAAGTTGGCAATTCCTATAAGTTTTACCTTATTAACACCATTCTCGAATACTTCTATAGTTGAATTGGCATTAAAAACTAACTTAAAAAATTGCCTAATTCCAACTTTAGCTAATAGCATATGAAGGATAAGTGTAGCAAAAATTCCCGCAATTATCCCATACAACAAATTAGATTGTAAGGTAATAAAAATAGTGGTCATGAATATGAAAAGCTGTTCTACTCCTTGATCATAGGTGTGCTTAAGTACCTTTGGTGAAGCTAATTTAAATCCAGTATACACTAATATTATTGCCAAAGCAGCTAAAGGAACTTTTTGTAATACTGGAGCCAACACAATGATGCACACGATTAATAAAATACCATGATAAAAATTGGACCATTTGGTTTTAGCATTGTGATGAACATTTACTGTACTTCTTACAATTACTGTAATAATGGGTAGCCCTCCAAGTGCTCCTGATACCATTGTACTCACTCCAACGCCAATTAAATCTTTATTAAAATTAGTGTTTCGTTTATAAGGATCTAAATTATCTACAGCTTTAGCACTTGCCAAAGTCTCAACTGATGCAATAATGGTAATGGACAACACCGTTAACCAAAAAGGGAGTGTAGCAATTTTTGAAAAATCAGGATAGATAATACAGTCTAGTGGGTTGTCTGGTATTTTTAAAAGAAATTGAGGTCCAATGTCAAAGCTTTTTCCAAGAAAATCTATAGAATGCGGTTCGAAAAAATTAAAGAGATAAACAAAAGGAATTGCGATTAATAAAACCCACATAGGAGCAGGTAAAAAACGAAATAGTCTGTTGTTTATCCTTCCGTAAAAGACAAGTAATAGTAAACCAGCAACAGAAATTACGGAAACAAAAGGATTAACATTTGGAAGCTGATGAAAAATATCTATCAATACTCCAAGTGTTGAATCTGCACTGGATTCAGTTCCTAATGCAACATGCATTTGTTTAGAGAAAATAATAATTCCAATTGCAGCTAAAATTCCATGAATAACAGAAGAAGGAAAAAGATAAGCTAATCGGCCCATTTTTAACAATCCAAATATTATTTGAATTCCACCGGAGATAACAATAGCAGCTAATACATAATGAATAGCATGTCCTGACCCATCATCCAAAATGGCTATTCCTCCTAAAATAACAGCAATTAATCCAGCAGCTGGTCCATTAATGGCAACATGCCCACCTCTTAAAAATGTGGTGACAATACCTCCAATTATTGCTGACAATACTCCAGCCATAGGATCCATACCAGAAGCTATAGCTATCCCTAGAGCTAGTGGTAAGGCAACCAATGCAACACTAAAAGCAGCGATTAGGTCGTTACGCCAGTTTTCTTTTAGGCCTTTAAAACCCGTGGATGGTATTTTTGATTCGATACTCATGAAATATAATATTAAGCAATAATGTAATGTTCTTAAATATAGTATTTAATCTCGGATTATCCAAAAGGCTTAAAATATTGTGGACATTAGGCTGTAGCTCTACAATTTTAAAATCGCGAACGAAAGACTTACCTTCTGGCTGAACTTTTTGTTGCAATATTTTATAGAAAGGCTTCTATCTTTTGAAGATAAAGTTAAAAACCAAGCATTTATGTTTTTTGCATTTTAGAAGGTTTTTTTATCTGATCCCTTTTTATTTCTGTTTGATTTTACTATATATCAATAAAGCTAGAATAATTAGAAGACCAAAATAACTTATTAGATCATATTGTTTATCTTTTTTAAAGGACTATTTATATACTCCTATTGAATTTTAATTAATCCTGACATATCAGCGCTCACAGGTAGGATTAATTGAGTAAAGATAAATAGATTAGATTTAGCTTATTAAATTAGTCCAAGAATATGGATATAAGTTCCTTTATTTTACCCAAAGAAATGTTTTGATATCTTAAGATGAATTACCTAGTAAATTTGTGACTAATTTTCCTAACCAACTATTTTATTAATTCTTATTTTTTGAACTTCCATTTCTAAATTTCAGAGATATCTTAAAAAGGAGAGTAACCTTTATGTATTGGTCCAATTAATATTATCACTTACAGAATCAAACAATTTATTAAAAGAAGTGAATTTAAATTTGTGTTGCCATTCATGTTTAATTTTTTTTTTAAAAATCAGCTACTGCATTATCGTAACAATTTCCGTTTCGACTTGTGATTTGAGTTGTTTTTCTATTTAGAGACAAAAGATTACACCTCTTTTTTGATGCATATTGAACACCTCTATCTGAATAAAAAAAATCCATTGGGGATATCTTCTATTTCTTCTTGCAGCAATTAATGCCTTCATTATTGTGTTTTCTGTTGTGATGTCTTCACTAAAAGGCTACCCTAAAACCTCTTGTTTGCTAAATTAATTATTGTAGTCAAATAATTCCAATCATCGTTAATTCGAATATATAATTATGGACGTAATTTACAATGTCACAATAATATTATATATTAAACTATTTTAATTAATCTTTAGATTACTAGGTAACTCAAATAGTTCAAGATTAAAATAGGGGGTAGCTGCAAGAGCATGATCAAAAACATCAGCAATAATATATTCATAGTTTTTCCAACTCTTATCACTACTAAAAGCATAAATTTCTATCGGAATACCTTGTGAAGATGGAGCTAATTGACGGACCATTATCATCATATCCTTGTTAATGGCAGAGTGTGTATGAATGTATTCATCCAAATACTTTCTAAAGACACCTATATTCGTAAGGTTTCTTCCATTTATGAGGACTTCTTTATTGATCTTATTAGTTGAATTATAATTCTCAATATCCTCTTCTCTATTGTATAAGTATTTATTAACTAACTCAATTTTTTTCAACTCGCTTAATTCTTCCTTGTCTAAAAAGTGAATACTATTTTGTTTGATAATTAGTGCTCTTTTAATTCTTCGTCCTTTTGAGTTAGTCATTCCCCTCCAGTTTTTAAAAGAATCTGATATTAACGAGTAGGTAGGTATCGTTGTAATGGTATTGTCAAAGTTTTGAACTTTTACAGTAGCTAAATTTATTTCTATAACATCACCATCAGCTCCAAATTTTTCAAAAGTGATCCAATCACCAATTCGCACCATATCATTAACAGAAACTTGTATGCTGGCTACAAAGCCCATAATGGTATCTTTAAATACTAAAATTAAAACTGCAGATGTAGCTCCTAACGCTGTAAAAAACTGCCATATTGGAGTTCCAGTAACTAAAGCTAGGGCTAGAATTATACCTGTTAACCATGCAAAGATCATAAATACCTGAATGTAACTGTCTATGGGCTTATCTTTTAAATTGGGTAGTGTTTTAAAATAATCTTTAAAAGTGTGTAATAAACTTCTTACGATCCAAAGTGTTAATATTATTCCAAATAGTCTAAGCCCTTTATCTAATATGTTTAGAAGAGAGGAGAAGTGAATAAATACTAGTGGCATAACCTTTATTGTTATTAATAAAGGTATAATGTGAGATAGGTTTCTTGGAACGTTATTTGAAACCATTAAATCATCAAAATTAGTTTTAGATTTTCCTGCAAATCGAGAAAAAACCTGAAGTATTATTTTCCGAGTTATAAAATCTACGAGAACAACAAAGATGATTAATACAAGAACAAGTAAAAAAGAATTGAGTACCTTAGAAATGTCATCAGATAAGCCAGTATTTCGTAGATATCTGTAAAGTAAAAGGGCTTGATTTTCCATTGAATTAATATTTTATATTGTTAACAAAATTACAAATTCAACGCTTTAAGATGAGATGCGTTATGATGTAAATATTTTTATTTTCTTAAAATAAATAATAGTAAAGGATTGGGAAGCGGAAATAAAAGTTTATTTATGAAATTTAGTGAACTTGAATAGGTTTCTTCCCTTTGCTAAAAATATAGCAAGTGCTGTAAGCGTTCCGAATATCAGGAAACCAAAGGCTAAAGGCTCTACAGTGCCATTGTATTGCATACCAATATATGTGCCAAAAGGAACGGAGATAAATGTAGAAACAGAGCCTACTATTGCTGCGCCAATACCTGCCATGTGGCCCAAAGGTTCCATTGCCATTGAATTTAAATTGCCAAAAAGTATTCCAATAAAGAATACTGTAGATAGTAAATAAACCATAAATATAGTTAAGGAAGGTGTCATTATAATTGTACTCATTAATATAAAAAACACTAATGAGATTAAAACAATTGCTAATACGGCAATTCTAACCATGTTTTGCATTCCATAGCGCATTACCAGTTTGCCATTAACAAAAGAGGCTGCTCCAATACTAAGAGCTATAGCTGCAAAATAGATAGGGAATCTTTCTCCTAACTCAAATTGGATTTGAAAAATTTGTTGAGAAGAGTTTAACATTCCTACAAAAGCACTAGAAATAAAACCTGCAGCTAAAGTATAAAAAACGGTAGAACGGATGGCGACAATTTCTTTTAGGGCTTTTCCAAGATTAGATACTGAAAACTTTAATCTCTTTTCTTTTGGTAATGTTTCATGTTGTCTTAAGGAAAACCAAATTAGAGCAACTATTCCAAGTGCTAATAATGCTGCAAAAATCATACGCCAGTTCGCAATGTATAAGATCCCTTGTCCGAGTGCAGGAGCTAAAGCAGGAACTGCAATAAAAACGGCCATAACAAACGACATTACTTGAGCCATTCTTTCTCCTTTATATAGATCTCGAATAATAGCAACACTAACTACCCTTGGACCTGATAATCCAATTCCTTGAATGCATCGACCTACAAGCATCATCGTAAGACTGGTAGAAAATAATGAGATAAGACAACCAGTTCCAAAAAAAACTAATCCTAAATATAGTGCTGGTTTTCTTCCAATATTATCTGATAAAGGGCCATAAAACAATTGACCAATAGCTAAACCTAAAAATAGAACTGATATTATCAGTTGATTATCATTAGCTACTGTAACACCTAAATCTGATCCAATGTTTGTTAGGGCGGGCAACATTGCATCAATAGAGAGTGCTGTTAATGCTATTAATGTAGCCATTAAGCCAACAAATTCTGCAAATCCTATTTTAACTTTTTTATCCATTGAGGTGCAAATTTAATCACAATTCTTAGATTTAATACAGCTTAATTGAGATTTAGAGCGAAATAGATTTAAGAGAAAATCTTTAGGAAGACTGTAGTAAATTATACTAATAAAAATTAGCGCAGCTCCTATAAACTCATTGGTATTAAAGTATTCTCCTAAAACAAAATAACTAGTAATTGAAGCAAAAATAGGCTCTAAAGAAAATATTAAAGCAGTATACATTGTACTTACTTTCTTTTGACTCCAAACGGTAACAAAATAACAAAATAATGTACCTACAAATCCTAAATACAATACATTGTTAATAGAGTCGGGGTGAAACAGAATTGGCTCGTTACTAATAAAGTTTACATTAATAAATAATCCTAAAGAAGAAGCTATTGCTGCAATAAAAAATTGGTAAAAAATTAAACTCAAAAAATCTACTTTTCGCACATAGTGCCCTGCAAAAATTAAGTGAAATGCACATATTATTGCGGCTATAAATGTGAGTATGTCTCCAAAATTAAAACTATCCTCAACAGGGTGATAGGTCAGTAGTATTAATCCGACTGTTACAACTACTATTGCTAAAACTTGTTTTAGGATAAATTTTTGCCATCCCATAAAGTATAGAATAACGGGAACCATTATAACTACAGAACAGCTTATGAAGGCACTGTGGTTGGATGTTGTGTATATCAGACCTATTGTTTGAATAATATAAATAGCAGCTAATAGTAGTCCTAGGATTCCACCATAAATAAGCATTTTTTTATCCTTTAAAGCTGCTGTTTTTTTTCTTAATAAGATGTAAATTATTAATACTATAGCTGCAATAGAATTTCTGAATGTAGAAAGTAAAAACGGATCTATTAGAGTAGCAGAATCTTTTACGATAACAAACGTAGTTCCCCAAACTAAGCAACAAGAGAAGATTGCTATAAGTGGTGTTTTGTTTTTTATTTCAGGCGATAGAGACATGATTAAGGAGGGTAGGTGAAGTGGTTAAAAAACCATTCTCTTTTTTAATTGAGGTCCTTTTCCTTTATTTTTCTTGTTAGGCTTATCATAAAGATGACGTTTCTTGTTTCTGTCTTTAAAGTTAACTGTTGAGGATTTTCTTATTGAAATTGAAGATTCTTTTTCAACTTTATTGTTTGTATCTTCAATAACTTGATTAGTTATGTTTGCCTTAATCTTTTCTTGTTTAGCAATTTCGACTTTTATTTCTTCTTTTTTATCTTGAAGAGCTAATTGATTCAAAGCTCTATCATCTTCTGCTTTTTTAGCTAATTGAGCTGCTAATTCTTTTGCTTTTCTTTCTACTTCAGCTTTCTGTTCAGCTGCTAATTTTGTTGCCTTTGAATTTTCTATATTAACAGCACTTTTTTCAGCTTGCTGTTCCGCTAAAATTTTTGCTTTTTCAGCTTCTTTAGCTTTAGCGAGGGCTTCTTTTTCATTTTTTTTAGCTTGCTCTTCTGCAGCTTTTTTAGCTTGTGCATTTCTTTTAGCTATTTTTTTAGCTAAAGCTGCTGCTTTAGCTAGTGCGTCTTGATTTTCTTTTTCAGCTAGTGCTTCTTGTTCTTTAGCGGCTTTAGCTAAAGCTTCTTCTTCTGCATTTTCTTTAGCTTTTTTTTCCTTAGCAGCATTTACTAAAGCTTTATTTTTTTCAGCTAATTCTTTTCCCTCTGAAGCAGCTTTTGCTAAAGCTGCTTTTTCTGCTTTGGCTTTTTCTTTTGCCAATGTTTCGGCTTGTTTTTTGGCTAATTTTTCTTTAGCGGCTTTTTTAGCAGCAATTAATGCATTCGCTTTTGCTTGTTTCTCTTCTTTGGCTTTTTCTAAAGTTAAAGCTTCAGCTTGTTCTTTTGCTAATTTCTCTTCTTTGGCTTTTTTAGCTGCAGCTTTAGCTTTGGCCGTTTCTTTTACTTGTTCTTGAGCCTTAGCTAATGCTTCTTTTTCTGCTTTATCTTTTGCTAAATTTTCTTCCTTCTCTTTTTTTGCTGCAGCTTCGGCTTCTAATGTTGCTTTAGCTTCGGCTTCTGATCGAGCCTTTTCTTCTGCCCTTTGTTTCTCTACTTCTGCTTTTTTGGCTATTTCAGTTTCAATTAATTTTAACTTATTTTTTGGTTCCTGTCTATCATCAAAAAGTGCTATTGCTTTTTTATAGTCAGAGATTGCAGTTTTCCAATCTTCTTTTGTAAAAGCTTTGTCGGCAGTTTTTATTGCAGCATTGTATTCTTTCTCTTTTCTTTTTTCTTCTTCTTTTGCCTCTTCAGCAGCATTGGCACAATCATTTAACATTTGGTTAAGAGCAATCAGTTTATCCATGGAATAATCCATATCCCAATCCATTATATTTTTGTTTGCGAAATAGACTGCTTTTCCAATTGGAGCATCTAACATTTCAGATTTAATACAGTCATTGGGTTGAAACATGGTTACTTCGGCTACCATATCGGGTACTTTCTGTCTTTTTAAATCAGGAACACCATTAGTATTAATTGTAATTTTTTTACTTGTAAAACCAGACTTAGAAAAAGTGATGGTATAAACTTTATCATACTCCATTACTAAATTGTACCCTCCATTTCCGTCAGATGTCCCTTTGATAGATTTTCCTCCGGCTGAAGCAGTAATACTTACTCCTTTTATAGGTTCTCCTGAATAATAATCGGTTACTTCTCCATCTAAAAAGATATTGTCTTCTGCCCATTTTTCTTTTTGGTCAGAACCATCTAGTTGCGCCAATCCAGTAGAGGTTACTAGAGTTAAAAGAATTAATATTTTAAGCTTTTTTCGCATTATGATTTCATAGCTCTATCCATGCTACGCTTATCATCTTTGTCTTTTAAATCATGACGTTTGTCATGCAATTTTTTACCTCTTGCTAAAGCGATATCTATTTTAGCATAACCCTTTCCGTTAATGAATAGGCTAATAGGAACAATTGTTAAACCTACATCTTTTTTCTTTTTGATGAGTTTATCTATTTCTTTTCTGTTGAGTAATAGTTTTCTATCTCTACGAGGTTCGTGGTTATTGTAAGAACCTTGTTCGTATTCGGAAATATACATGTTTTTTATAAAAACCTCTCCATTGTGTACAAAGCAATAACCTTCAACAATACTTGCTTTTCCAGCTCTTATGGCTTTTATTTCAGTTCCATAAAGTTGTAATCCTGCAGTGAATTTTTCTAGAAATTCATACTCGAATTTAGCTTTTTTGTTTTTTATGTTGATTTGATTACTCACAGAGCGAAGTTAAGAGATTAAAGTTAGAAGTTGGAAGTTGGAAGTCAGAAGTTTGAAGGAGATGTATTTTTTTGTTTTTTGTTAAAATCCTTGAAGACTTATTGGGACAAACAATATAAAGCTGACAGGATTAGAATTACTGTTAACTAACTTGCGTTAAGGATAGAAGTGGCATCCTTTTTACTTTTAAGTCATTAAGAAAAGTATGAATATAAAAGAAAAAGATACAACTGATAGCCTGTTAAAACGCCCAAAAGAATAATACAATAAGAACTTATAATCTGTTTAAGATTTAAGTTTTTTGAGTGATTTAATAATAATTCCATTTTGAGGTGCAAAAAGGAAAACTAAAGTAAACTCGAGACCTAGAACTGTTGCAATTGCTGCAGCTACTGAAGCATCTAGCCAAACAGCTAAATAGTAACCTCCAATTGATGCAATAATTCCTACTAAGGCAGCAATGATTAACATTTTTGGAAGTTGGTCGGTAAGTAGATATGCTGTTGCAGCTGGGGCAATTAATAAAGCAACTACTAAAATTGCACCTACAGATTCAAATGAAACAACGGTGGTTACAGAAACAGCACTCATTAATAAATAATGCCAAACAACTGTAGAAACACCAATAGTAGCTGCAAATGAAGGGTCGAATGTGGTTAGAAATAATCCTTTATACCCGAAAATAATCATGCCAATAATTAAAATCATAACAGTTGCTAAGATCCAAACAGTATTTGGAGCACTTATTCCTGGTATAAAAGAGGTTAAAGGTTCTAGAGCAACATAGGCTATTTCTCCAAACAGCACGCAGTCTTGATCAATGTGAACATTATCGGCATAAAGTGAAATTAAGATAACGCCTACGGCAAATAACCAAGTAAATGTAATACCGATAGAGGCATCTTTTTGAAGGCCACCTTTTTTGTTGAAAAGTTCGATTAGGTAAGTAGTTAACAAGCCAAAAGCAGAAGCACCAATTAACATTGGAACAGAATCTAAAGATCCAGAAAATAAAAAGGCAATTACAATACCTGGTAATACTGCATGAGAAATGGCATCACCAATCATTGCCATCTTTCTTAGAATTAGAAAGCACCCAAGTAAACCACAAGAAACTGCAGCTAAACAGCCTGTTAATATGATCCAAAAATCACTCATTAGCATTTTTTTTATAAGGAATTTCGGTGTGATGCGGATCTTTTTCTGGGAAGTCTAAAAGGTGCTCTAATTTCAATTCCATTTCTGGAGTAATAATATGCTCAATAGTTTCTGCATCTTCATGAACATGATCAGGGGCAATTCGCAAATAAGTGGTTAAATAAAGTTCCCATAATCGGTGAATTCTTACAATTCTCATCCCAGCTTGTTTGCCTTCTTCAGTTAAAACCCATTGATCGTTAACATGAGCTACATGATTTTTCTTTTTTAATATTTTTAAACCTTTTAAAAACTTATTTTCTGGTATTTCTCGATGATTTTTTAACTGAGTAATTGAACGATTTTTAAAATAATCATTCTCTTTTTCTCCCAACTTATACATGAGTTTTAAGATATTATCTTCTAGTATTTTTTGTTTGTTTTTTTGTTGCCTCTTCATTTTTGATATGGCACCATTTTTTGGAGCTATTAGTAATGATCCAATAGCAATAAAAGAAAGTACAACAACTATCCATGGACCCGTAGGCATAGAAGGAGCGGTGTAGGAGATGAATGCACCAAATAGACCTGAGAAAGCTCCAATAATAGAAGCAATAACTATCATTACTTTTAATTTATCTGTCCAAAACCTAGCAGCAGCAGCAGGAGTAATTAGCATTGCTGCCATTAACACAACTCCAACAGTTTGAATACCAATTGCAACAGCCAAAACAGTTAATGTAGAAAGTAATACTTCAAAAATTCTAACAGGAACACCAATAGTTTTTGCAAAATTCACATCAAAAGAGAGGAGGGAAAATTGCTTAAAAAACAAGATGATTGTTCCAATTAACAAAATACTTACTATACCAAATGTGATAACATCATCCTGCACTAATGAAGCTGCTTTTCCGAATAAAAATTTATCTAAACCAGCCTGTGCAGCATTGCCTGAATGTTGAATGTATGTGAGTAAAAGAATACCAATTCCAAAAAAAACAGATAATACAAGTCCAATTGCAGTGTCAGGTTTTATCTTTGATTTAGCAGAAATGTAATCGACTAAATAAACTGAGATCCAACCAGAAATCATTGCTCCAAGCAATAGCATTAAAGGATCTTTGGTTTTAAAAATAATAAAGCTTAAACAAATTCCAGGAAGTATGGAGTGAGCAATTGTATCGCCAACCAAGGCTTTTTTTCTTAAAAAAGTAAAACAGCCTACTATTGCAGAACTTGCTCCAAGCAGAACTGTTCCAAGTGCAACATACCGAATGTTGACATCCTGAAAAGAAAAGAACTCTAATATTTGATCAAATAGCCACATTATTTATTCTCACGAGAAGGGAATTGTTTCTCTTTCATTAAATCCCCAATTTTAGATAGCAAAGTCAATTTACCACCGTAAGTTTCTTGCAACAATTCTGTTGTAAAAACCTTTTCGGTAGGCCCTGAAGCAACTAGCCTTGTGTTTAGTAAAATTGTCCAATCAAAATAGTCGATAGCAGATTGTAAATCGTGGTGGACTACAATAATGGTTTTACCTTCTTTTCTCATTTTTAGTAAAAGATCTACTATTGATCTTTCTGTAGCAGCATCTACACCAGCAAAAGGCTCGTCCATCAAGTATAAATCAGCCTCTTGAGCCAATGCTCTTGCTAAAAAGGTTCTTTGTTGTTGTCCGCCAGAAAGTTGAGAAATTTGTCTGTTAGCAAAATCGAGCATATTTACTCTTTTAAGACTTTCGTAGGCAATTTCTTTATCCTTTTTTGTTAATCGTTTTAACAATCCCTTTTTTCCATATCTCCCCATTAAAACAACATCTAAAACACTTGCTGGAAAATCCCAGTCAACTGATTCTCGTTGAGGAACGTAACTAATTTTATGTCTAACGTTTTCTAATTTATCGTTGTATAATTTCACATAACCACTACCAGTAGGTACAAGATCCATAATGGCTTTTATTAGCGTGGACTTTCCTGCACCATTTGGCCCTATAATTCCAACTAAGTTACCATAGGGTATTGTAAAATCTACATCCCAAAGCACTGGCTTCTTATCGTAACTTACAGTAAGATCGTGGACTTCTAAAACGGGGTTTTCAGTTTGGATGTTCATTTTTAATGGTGTTGAGTGTATAGTCTTGACTGTTGGCTAAAAGTGTTATTTCAACGCCTCAACAATAGTTGATACATTGTATTTTACCATTCCTATATAAGTTCCTTCAGGAGTATTGGCTGCGCCCATAGCATCAGAATAAAGCGTTCCACCAATTACTACATTATGCTCTTTGTTTTTACAACCTTCAATTACCGCTTTTATAGATTTATCAGAAACAGAACTTTCAACAAAAACAGCTTTAATTTTATTTTCACTAATAAAATCAACCATATTAGTTACATCCTTAAGCCCATATTCGGCTGCTGTAGAAAGGCCTTGTAAACCCTTAACTTCCATTCCATATTCTCTCCCGAAATAACCAAAAGCATCATGAGCTGTAATTAAAACACGTTGTTTTTCAGATACAATATTAATTTGTTCTTGAGTCCAAGAATCTAAATATTTCAATTCTTCTAAGTGTTTGGTTGTATTTTCTTGATAAAAGAGTGCATTTTCTTTATCAATATCAGCAAGGTTTTTACCAATAAAACGAACAACATCAGACCATAGTTGTACGCTAAACCAAATGTGTGGATCGTAATTTCCTTGAAATTCACTTGTTGCTCTTAATTGCTTTTTTGTTAATCCATCGCTTACAGCAATAACGGGTTTTTTTTCGCCCATTTGCTCTAATATTTCTCCCATTTTGCCTTCTAAATGCAAACCGTTATAGACAATAACATCTGCGTTTAGTAATTTTTTAATATCACTCTGAGTTACTTTGTATAAATGGGGGTCAACACCAGGACCCATTAAGGATAACACTTCAGCGCTATCACCAACAATGTTATTTACAGCATCTGCTATCATTCCTGTAGTAGCTACAATTTTTAGTTTTTCAGAAGAAATGACAGTGTTCTCCGATTCGCAAGAAAAAAGAGTTGTAATAATTGATAAAATGATTATGGTTTTAAAACTATGTTTAAGCATATTTAGTTTGATTTTTTAATGATGAGATTTTTACTTGCCTGATGGGATATATTAACGGATTCTTTTTTGTTAACTTCTACACTCATAGAAAGATCAAAATCGACTATTTTATTCACTTTTATTTCTGTTCCTAAAACCAAGTTTATTGTTTCTAAATAGTTTAAATAACTTTTAGAATGTTCTTTAACTCCAACAACAATTCCTTTATCATATGTTTTTAAGTCTGCTAATGTTATATCAAGATGTCTGTGAATATTTCCATCTTTATCAGGTATAGGATCTCCGTGCGGATCGTATTTTGGATATTCTAAAAAAGCATCTAATTGATTGGTTAATTTTTTAGAGTTAATATGTTCTAAATCTTCAGCTAAATCGTGTACTTCATCCCATTTGAAGTTTAGTTTTTCCACTAAAAAAACTTCCCATAAACGGTGGTTTCTAATAATAGAAACAGCAATGTCTTTACCTTCTTTTGTTAGATTTACTCCTTGATATTTTTTATAGTTTACCAGCTTTTTATCTGATAATTTTTTAATCATATCAGTAACAGAAGAGGCTTTAGTCTCTAGGGATTCAGCAATAGAATTTGTGGAAACACCATTGTCAGTTTTTTGGCTCAATTTAAAAATTGATTTTAAATAATTTTCTTCAGTAAAAGAGTTCATTTAAGCTTGTTTTTTAGCAAATTTAAAAAAATAAATTGACATATATAAAATATATTTTTAGACTAATCTAAAAATAGTTATTACATTTGCAGAAATAATTGTTAGATTTATAAAAAATGAGAGATATGAGAAGTTTATTGTTATTAGTGTTTTTGATTCCTGTATTTTGCTTTTCGCAGAATGGTAATGTTAAAGGTTTAATTAAAAACGGTGAAGAGGTTGTGCCTTTTGCAAGCGTTGGGCTAGCAGGTACATCTTTTGGGGTGGCAGCAGATATTAATGGTAAATACATTTTAAGTGATATACCTGCTGGAAAATATACGCTACAGATATCTAATGTAGGGTTTAAGAATTACAGAAAATCGGTTATTATCACATCTGAAGAAACCATAGCTGTAAATTCTAATATGGAAAAAACTTCTTCTCAGTTAGATGAGTTTGTGGTTACAGGAACATTAAAAGAAGTATCCATAATGGAATCAGCGGTTCCGATTAAGGTTTATAAACCAGCTTATTTCAGAAAAAATCCAACTCCTGCTTTGTTTGAAGCTTTACAGATTGTTAATGGAGTTAGACCTCAAATTAATTGTAGCGTTTGTAATACTGGAGATGTTCATATTAATGGAATGGAGGGAGCTTATACAATGATTACTATTGATGGAATGCCAATAGTTGGTGGCTTATCTACAGTCTATGGTTTAAATGGAATACCAAATAGTATGATTGGACAAATGGAGGTAGTTAAAGGTCCTGCATCTACTTTGTTTGGTTCTGAAGCCGTAGGTGGATTAATTAATGTAATAACCAAATCACCATCTGAAACTCCAAGGTTAAGTCTTGATGTTTTTGGAACATCTTGGGGAGAAATAAATACTGATTTAGGGATTATGTTTAAACCTTCCAAAAAATTAACATCATCATTGGGAGTTAGTTATTTTAACTACTCTAATCCGATAGATAATAATGGAGATAATTTTACCGATTTAACATTACAAGATAGGATTTCTGTTTTTAATAAATGGAGTTTAAAACGTAAAGAAGATAGAGAATTTTCTATGGCTTTTAGATACATTTATGAAGATAGATGGGGTGGAGAAATGGATTGGACACCAGAATTTAGAGGTGGAGATAGTATTTATGGAGAATCAATTTACACGGAGAGATATGAAGTGATTGGAAAATATCAATTGCCAGTAAAAGAGCGAATAATGGCAAGTTTTTCATATTCAAATCACGATCAAAATTCTGTTTATGGTAATGTTCCATATAACGCTATTCAAAAAATTGCTTTTGGACAGTTGTATTGGGATAAAAAATTAGATGTGCACGATATATTGGTTGGTGCGGCTTATCGATTTAACCATTATGATGACAATACGCCTGCTACTCAAACAAGTGATTCTTTAAATCCTCAAAACAAGCCTGATTTAGCTTATTTGCCTGGTATATTTGTACAGGATGCAATTTCTTTACACGAAAAGCATAAAGTACTCTTAGGAGCGAGATATGATTATGACAATAGGCATGGTGACATCTTTACTCCAAGGTTTAATTATAAATGGTCTCCAAATGAGAATAACATTATTCGATTGAGTACAGGAACTGGCTATAGGGTAGTAAATCTCTTTACAGAGGATCATGCTGCAGCAACTGGAGCAAGAGAGGTTGTAATTAAAGGAACTTTAAATCCTGAAACATCTTATAATGGTAATCTGAATTATCAGCGTTTTATCAATACTAAATTTGGATTTATAAATTTTGATGCAAGTGTTTTCTACACTTATTTCACGAATAAAATTACGCCAGATTATGAAACAAATACACAACAAATTATTTACGAAAATATAGATGGTCATGCAGTCTCTCAGGGAGCCAGTTTCGATTTAAATATCAATTTTTCTATTCCTTTAAACATAAAATTAGGAGCTACATTTATTGATGTTTACGAAATTAATAAGGATGAAAATGGAGATTTAAAAAAAGAAAGACAATTATTAACTGAAAAAGTGTCAGGAACGTATAGTGTTACTTATAAATTTAATAAGCCAAAGATTAAAATAGATTATAGTGGTAATTTATATGGCCCAATGAAGTTGCCTATAGTAGAGAATGATGTAAGAGCAGAATATTCTGATTGGTACAGTATTCAAAATATACAAATAACAAAAACTTTTAAAAAGAACTGGGAAGTTTATGGAGGAGTAAAAAACATATTAAACTTTACACCACCAGATAATTCTATTTTAAGAGCGAATGATCCTTTTGATAAAAATGTAGATTCACCTGATAATCCTAACGGATATACTTTTGACCCAGCTTATGTTTATACAACTTTCCAGGGAATTAGAGGCTTTTTTGGAGTGAGATATACATTAAAGTAATTTTATTGCTCTATGCTCAAAACAGCGAACTTTGAAAGTTCGCTGTTTTCAAAACCTACAGTCAATTCTATTGGATTACAACAAACTTCACAATCCTCAATATAAACTTGACTTGGTACTGAAGCGTCTAACAACATTGATATTTCTGCCCAACAATAAGGGCATTGGAAAAAGTGCTCAAACATCGCTTTTTTTTAATAAGTATAAATTTTTTAGTTTAAAGTAATTACTTCTTCAATATTTCATCAGCAATTTTCTTAGCGTCTACGCAATATTTGTCAGCACCTTGTAATTTCCATTCCCCAGTTTTTTCGATATAAAATTTAACTGTTTTCTCTAAAACTGCTGAATAGCCACCATACGATTCTAAAATATTTTGCACCTCTTTATGGTACTCTTTCTTGTTTAAATCACCCATTTTTACGAGATCCCACATTCTATTAATACGTTTAGACTTCTCTTTGTAAATAGGGTCTATCGTTTTGTAAGCCATTAAAAAAAGTGAAAGTGCTTTCGCTTCTGGCGTTGGTTTTTCTATGTTTTTTTCCATTCTTTTTGTTGTGTATCAAAGTGTGGGTGTAAAAGTAATTTAATATTGTCAACCGTCTATTTGTTTATTAGTTTTTTAAACGAGTAACATTTAATCAACAACTTTTTAACACTAAAGCTTGTCTATTTTTTAGTTCATATTACTAAATATGAATAGCCATAATATTTTTTTTTGTATTGATTTCGGATTCTGTAAAG
Organism: uncultured Flavobacteriales bacterium; assembly: GCA_913048175.1. GTDB lineage: Bacteria > Bacteroidota > Bacteroidia > Flavobacteriales_E > Vicingaceae. The sequence continues at coordinate 17,921 of CAJWVX010000024.1, forward strand.
ATTTAATCTCTAAAAAAGAAGTCAATAGTTATGCCATAAAAAAATGTTTTTTTAGGAGTGAAATTTGAAAGTTTTAATAATATTCCAAAGCTGATATAGCATATTGAGAATTCGGTATTAACAATATTAGCAGATTTTTTTATGACTCAGTATTTTTTCTAAGAGCATTTCCTTTATTTTTCAGGGATTTTATTAGAAATATCTGAAACTATTAAATGACGAGTAGAAGTGAATGCCTAAATAATTTAGGTAATCTAATTAAAGCGGTGTTTTTTTATGTGCTTAAATCAAACAATTAAGCACATTTAATTCTCAATTTCATTCAGTTTTAAAATGATAATTCTTGAATTAACACATGTTTAACTATTTTATTTAAATAATAATTAGTTAATTTTATTGTATTTATTTCAAAAAGTCACTTTATGAAAGCTAACCTGCGACACTTATATTTTATAATAATCCCTTTAATTGTCCTTGTATCTGGATTCGAGACTTATGCTCAAACAAATGTTTCTGTTAGTGATGCAACTCAAAAATGTGTTGAAAATGGTGGTGATATTCAAACGTGGGTATTAAATATTTCTAATTCTGGAACAACAATTACTGCTGGAACAGTTGAAATTGATTTTGATGCTTATCATTCTTACAAAGGAGATCTAACCATCACTTTACAATCTCCAACAGGAACATTAAAAACTATTAAGAGTAATGGTAATGGTGGAACCAATGAACTTGGAACCCCTGATGGATCAACTTACGGTTCACCCGCGTTATACACCATTAAGGATGGAACAGGAAATGGAAATGTAGATGTGTCAAGTGATTCGCCTCCTGGATCATATGACCCTGTAGGAGCCTTTTCTGGTTTTGATGGTGAAGACCCTCAAGGGAATTGGACGCTTACGATGATTGATGGAGCTGGTGGAGATGATGGTTGTATTCGTAATGTTGAACTTCGTATGACCATTACTTCTCCAAATGATCAAACCTCTACAATTGACGCAGGAGCTTTTTCTGAGCCTACAAGTATTAATTCTATTAGTAATGATACAGATCCCGAAAGATTGGCTCTTTTTGATTTTTCTTTTCAAGATTTAGGTTCAGGTGATGCTTTAAACACAATTATTGATGCGATAAAAATATCACAAGGATCTGTAAATACAATTTCAGATTGGACTGACGTAATTGCAGGTGCAAAATTAACGGGTACAGATTTGGGCACTTTAACTGGTGTTGTTAATGCTACTGAAATTACTTTTTCTAATACAGGATTATTAACCATGATTGATGGAGGTGCTGCCAAGACTTGTACTTTAGAAATTTGGTTAAACTCTACATTGGTAGGAAATACCATTGATAATGATCTCTTAGAGTTTGCTATTGTTAATACTAATATTACTACTGATGCTGCCGGATCTTCTTTTCAGGTTGATTCTGAAGAAAGTGGTAATGCAGGTGTTGCAATAGATATAGATGCTACTGCGTTAGGCTTTAGTGCTGCTCCACCAGCTTCTCAATTAATTAATGCTGATTTCTCCGCTACTGTTAAAGCGCAAGATGCTAATGGAAATATTGATACAGATGCTAGTGGAACTGTTACTATGTCGGAAGCAGGTACTGGTACCATGAGTTCTATTTTAGACCCTGATTTAACGAACTCTTTTACAAACGGACTTGTTGCGTGGACAGATTTTCAATATGATACCCAGGAATCTGGAGTTGTTCTAACCGCCAGTCATAGTGGTGTATATAGCGCTGTAAATAATGGTATAGGAACCAATTTTATTAATGCTGTAATATTAACTGTTTGTCCTAGTAGTTGTGATTATACTAATATTCAAGCTGCTTATAATTTTATAGAAACTCAAGCTCCTATATCTACAGCGTATATTATTGAGCTTCAGTCTAGCTATACCGATGCATCTGAACCTACAGCAGGTATAGATTTTGATGACGTAGTAGGTGCTAGTGCTAGCAATACAGTTACCATTAGGCCGGCAGCTGATGTAGCAAGTATCCTTAAAATTTCATTTGATCCAACTAACGTTTATGGAGGAAGTAGTATTACTACAGCTTATTTAATAGAGTTTGACGCGGCTGATTATATTACTATTGATGGACGACCAGGAGGGGTTGGAACTAACAAATTTATTACGATAGAGAATGAAGCTAATCCGAGTAGCGATGACGCTGGAGCAGCTATTGTTTTTACAGATGATGCTCAAAATAACACAATACAATTTTGTAATGTTTATGCTGAAACAGAATATAATATTTCAACTGAAGTTGGTATTATTCATATCCATAGAGATAATTCTACGGATGTTTTGGGTAATGATGATATTACTATCGATAATTGTATCATTGGTGATCGTCCTTCTGGAACATCGGCAGAACCTTGGAGTGGTGTGGTATTTAAGTCAGAGCAAACTTCGGCAGATGATTGTAATATTACAAACTGTGAATTTAAAAATGTAATTGGAAATAATTTTTCTAGCACAGGAACAACGGCTACACAGGATATGGCTAATATCTATATTAGAGGAGCTGTAGCTAATTTAACGATTACTGGGAATTCCTTTTACAGTGATGTAGCGTATGATATCGATTATAATTTTGATAATGGGTTTATTGTTTGTGAATCTGGTTATGCTTGTTCAGGGTTTACAATTAGTAATAATTATTTTGGATCTGATGCGGCACTTGGCGTAGGAACAGATCAGTCAATAAATGGCGATTGTAATTCCTTTTCGGTTATTCGTATTAATGCAACTTCAGTAACAGGAACAAATACTATTTCTAATAATACAATTACACAATTAACTAAATACGATGACGCTAATTTCTTCCCAATTTATGTTGACAAGAGATCTACTTCTACTTTTAATATTACAGGAAATACAATGAGTGTTATAGATCAATCGGGGTTGGGGGATTTTACTGCATTTTGGATTGGAGATGGAGCTAATGGTGCGGTAATGAATATTTCTAGCAATACGATTGATGAAATTAACTTGTATGGCGAAATATTAGGTACTAGTGTAAAAGGTAATTCAGGTGATCCAACTTATAATATGATACAATCAGATAATGACGATCCTACAGACTTGCTTATATCGAGTAATACGTTTACAGATCTGTATTATGATACTGACATTATAAGTGGTTCATTTTTTACACTTGATAATATAAATGAAGTAGATATTCTGAATAATAGCTTTGGAGATGCGGCTGTAAACCATGATATCAATATCCATGTTGATGCTCAATTTGATTTAATTGATTTAAAAAGTGATCTTTCAGATGTTAGTCCTTGTACTTATACTATTACGGGTAATACTTTTCAAGAAATTTGGTGGTCTATTGATAATTTTAATGATGGAATAACCAATAATTACAATGGCGGATCAGTTCTTTATAATGGATCTACTGATGGTAAAATTATTCTTATTGCTACTGATAATATTTTTAAAGAGTTTGAGTATGGTGTTGGGTCTGGTGATTATCCTGGACATATGAAAGGAATTACTGTTGAAGAAAATGTATCTACAGCTACTATAAACCATAATGAGTTTTATAATTGGCACAATGCTACCACTTATAATTCAGGAGTGTTCAATAGAATGTTAGCTATTCAAGTTTACGGAACTTCAAACATTACTAAGAATCTAATTTATGGATTTACTAATGACCAACCATGGGGAACGGCAAGCACACATGGTACATGGTTTCAAGGAATAGAAGTGGAAAATGGCGCTACGGATTGTAATGTTTATAACAATGCAATTATATTTGAAAATAGTGGTACCAATGGAGCTTATGGGATTATAAACGGAGGAGACAATACGGATGTTTATCAGAATACAGTGAAGTTGTATGGTGCTGTAAGTGGAGCTGAAACACCAGATAATCTTTGTTATCATAACAATAGTGATGCAAATAGCGCTGGTAACTTTATCAATAATAATATTCAGAACGTGGTTACAGGTGGAACTGGATATAGGCGTTGTGTAGATTTTGATAATGGAATGACCATAATTAACTATAACGCTTATGATTATAGTGATGAAATTGGCTGGGCATCAGGTGTTTCTGCTCCACGTGGATGGACGGAATGGCAAGCTGCTGGTTATGATGCTAATGGAATAAATGAATCGGTAACAATGGATGCTACAGGTTATGCTACCTCTGTCTCTTGGGGTGGGCAAGATGCAGGTGATGATATCTTAACTACAGTAGCTTTAGATAGAAATAGTACTGCAAGAGATATTACTCCATGGATTGGGGCTTATGAAAGTTCAGCAGTTTTACCAGTAGAGATGATTTACTTTAATGCTTTTGAGAATGGTGAGTCTACTCTTCTTAATTGGGAAACAGCAACAGAAATTAATAATGATTATTTTTTAATTGAACGGTCAAATGATGGTGTTAAATTTATTGAAATTGGTATTCAGAATGGTTCTGGTACAACGAGTCTTTATACAAAGTATGAAATAGTTGACCCTAGTCCAAATAAAGGAATTAACTACTATCGACTGAAACAAGTTGATTATGATGGAGGATATAGTTATTCTAACACTGTAGATGTACATTTTAAACAAGAACATAATTTCGTATTGTATCCTGTTCCAGCTAATAATATTTTAAATGTTATCTATCAAGGTGTTGGAGATATATACATTAGAGATATTACTGGTAGAGTAATTTTTTCAGAATCTATCAATAGTGAGAAAACTATATTATCACTTGATAAGTTAAGTAAAGCAGTATATTTCTTAGAGATTGTAAATAAAGATGGTAAAAAGGTTCAAAAATTTGTGAAAAACTAAAACTAATAGTTAATTACTAATTTTATCTATTTATATTTTTTTAATTCCAATTTTTCACCATCAAAAACAGCGTAAGAATTGAACTTAATCCACTCACCAAGGTTAATATATTTGGCTTTGTTACCAATATTAATTTCTAGTGGCAAATGTCTATGTCCAAAAATAAAATAATCTATTATAGGATCTTTTTTGATGTATTCGTTACAGAAAATGATGAGGTCTTCCTTCTCTTCACCATGAAAAACTTCATCATAATCAATGTTAGACTTTCTACTTTTTCTGCTCCAAGCATTCGCTATACCAATACCAAAATTAGGATGGATACGAGCAAAAGCCCATTGGCACAATTTACTAGCAAAAAAACCTTTTAACATTTTGTAATTACGGTCTCCAGGTCCTAAACCATCACCATGTCCAATTAAGAATTTTTTACCGTTAAAATCTTTAACAATGTTATCTCTGTATAGAGAAACGCCTAGTTCTTTTGGCAAGTAATCAAAAATCCACATATCATGGTTTCCAGTAAAAATATGGATAGGAATACCGTTATCAGTTAGTTCTGCTATTTTACCTTGTAACCTCACAAAACCTCTTGGAATAACAGTTTTGTACTCAAACCAAAAGTCAAAAATATCGCCAACTAAATAAATTTCTTTAGCATCTACTTTAATCTCATCCAACCATTGTACTATCTTTTTTTCACGCTTTAAACTCTCCTCAGCATTAGGGGCGCCTAAGTGAAAATCGGAAGCGAAATAGATTTTATTGTTGTTTGATTGACTCATGAAATTCAAAAATAGTTAAAATCCAATTTGTTGAACCATCTTAAATGGATTAAGTGTGTTTAGGTTTAAAGTAAACCTAATTTTTTCAGCATAAGTCAACTGGTTTAAATCACTTGATAGTTTAATCGGAAAGTAGATTTCAAATATATCCGGTACAACATTTAGAGATGCTCCCATCTCATATGCAGTATCAATAGTTTTATCAGTAAAGTTGTTTGGTTTTAATCCTGTCCAGCCGAAACCTAAATAAACACTTAGGTGTTGAGAGAAAATATTTGTTTTTATATTTACAGAAGTTAACCAAGATTTAGAACTAGAGCTAAGGGTTAAGTGTTTAAAACCTCCATCATTTATTGCAAATTGTTGTGTTAAAAATCCATCAGTAGCTTCAGTTGGGGTTCGTGCTAAAAAAATATTGTCATACATATAATCGGTGTTTCCACTTAGTCCATAATTAAATCTACTATCAGCATTGTTGTTCGTTAAAAACTGTCCAGCAAAAACTCTAATATCAAAACCTGTTTTATTTTTTTTATAGGCAAAATGATAATTAGCGGTAAGGTTTAATTTTATAAAATGATCACTTTGTTGTAGCTCTAAATTCGCATTGTAAGGATTTAGAATGTTCTTGTTCTCAATAGCCAAAGAGAGTTGATTCACGTAATAATTTTCTAATTCAATATTGTATTTATTAGTTCCATCCTCTAGTCTAGTCCATATTTGTTCCTCTTCAAATAGGTTATTGTTTTTTAATGTCAAATAGATACTGCTTTGTTGTCTTTCTCGTTTTTTCTTAAATGTAAATTTTGCTAATGGAGCTACTTTGTAATATTTCATAATTTCTATTCCGCTGGTAGTTTGAATACTGTTAACTCTTCTATGAGAAAATGAAGCAGCATTACTTCCAACTTTTATGTTTTGAAATATAGAACTTGGATGGATGTTGTAAAATGCACTAACATAACCATTTATATTTTCCGAATTAAAAGCATAGAGTGGAGCAATAACATATTCAAATCTTTTTTGAGGAATTACAGAGTTATAGAAAGCCATACCTAACATTCCTTTATCATTCATATTCCAACCTGCAATAGGAGAGAAGAATAGTTGTGTCTTATCTGGGTTTTCTATACTTCCACCAATTTGTAAGCGAAGGGGTTCAATTTTCTTAAGTAATCCTTTAGCCTTTAGAGTGTTGTTATTTCTGTTAATTTCTGGTATATCAAGTTGTGCATCAATGCGGTACTTGTTATAATTTCCTTTTGGGAATAAAACAGTTTTTTTATTGCTAATAGGCTCATACCATTGAGTTGTAATAATCTTATCATTCTCCATTCCAGATATTGAAAAAGGGCCATCTATTTTTCCTTTATTCTGCACTTTTATAAGCACATTATTATCTTCAGCTTGAAGATGTTTAGCACTTAATATTTTATAATCTATTTTATCTGTAGTCTGGATAATACCATCATAAAACCAACTTAAATCTTTATCTGTTTCAGTTTCAAATATTGCACGTAAATCATTTGGTTGCGGATGTTTGAATTTCCATTTTTCAAAGTACTTGTGCATGCATTTATCATAAGTTTCTTCACCTAAATAAGCCATTAGGTAATCAAATACAATTCCTGTTTTAGAATAGGTAATACCTCCATAATTAAATGAAGTAAGCTCAGCAGAAGTTGTACTAATAGCTTGATCTTTGTTTCTGCGAGCATTAATGAGATAGTCTAATTCGTAAGAAGATTTATGTTTAAATTTAGAAATATCTATGATGCTTGATAGTTTTCTCTGTAGTGAATCGTATTTCCCAAAAAGTGAATTTTTTGGGTATTTTGTTTCAATGTAGCGGTTTTCGTTCATGGTATTTAAACCTTCATCCATCCAACCATGAGCTCTTTCGTTGGTGCCAAAAATTCCATAAAACCAATTGTGACCAACTTCATGCATAATGGTGGTTTCTAAGGTAAATGCATCATAAGATTCTCCAATAACTGTTACATTAGGGTATTCCATCCCACCACCAGCACTAATATTTCCATCAACTGCAGTAACATGATTGTAAGGATAGTCTCCATTCCAAAGAGAATAGTAATAAGTTGCATCGTTAAGATATTCAATACTATTTTTCCAAAGATCGGCTTCATTATTGGTAAACATAGCCCAGGTAGTTACTTTCCTTTTGGTTTTTGGTAGCTCAACTTCACCTTTTAAAACATGATACCTTTTATCCGCAAACCACGCAAAATCATGCACATTTTCTTGATGATAATGAAGTGTTTTTGTTTCTGTAGATGAAACTGGAAAATTCATTCCTCCTTTAATTTCATAAGCATTGTCTAAGCCTCCATTGTTAGCTAATATTTGAGTCTGTCGGACTTTTTCCTCTAACCAATCCAATTCTTTTTTTCCATTAACTAAATCACCTGTAGCTCCAACCACATAGTTTTTTGGAAGAGTTAAGTGTACATCAAATGTTCCATACTCACTATAAAACTCTCCTTGATCTAAATAGGGCATAGGGTGCCATCCATCTAAATCATAAACAGCTGGTTTAGGAAACCATTGTGTTATTTGGTAAGATTGCCCCAAATGTCCTAGCCTTGATATTGTTCCACTTGGAATTTTCACTCGGAAAGGTGTAGTAATTTTAACAGTTTCTCCTGGTTTTAAAGATTCATTTAAAATAACAATACAGATGTCTTGGTTAATCGCTGAAATTTCCCAGTCTAAATAATCGTTATTGGTTTTAAACTTTAAAGAGTCTATATAGCCCAATTGTGTTTCAGAAGCATAATAAAGAACTGTGTTGTGGTCTTCTAACTGTTGTTTTCCAAGGGCTGTATTATAATCTTTATATGCATTTGGCCAAATATGGAAGTATATTGAATCTAGTATATCTGAAGAGTTATTTGTGTATGTAATTTTTTCAAAAGCTTTTAATTCATGCTTTTTATCATCTAAAGTTACTTCAATATCAAAATCTACTTTTTGTTGAAAATAAGCGCCTCTTTCTTGAGAAAATAGAAGACTAGAGGTGCTGAATAAAACAAAAATAAATATAGTTTTCATAGCTTTTTTAGTTGCCAATTTTTTCTTTGATCATAGAGACAAGAACATCAATGGCAACTTTATTCTCGCCACCAATTGGTATTATCATATCTGCGTACTTCATAGTAGGTTCAATAAATTGATTGTGCATCGGCTTTAGTGTTTTTTCATAACGGGTAAGTACTTCCTGAACATCCCTTCCTCTTTCTGTAATATCTCTTCGTATTCTTCTTATTAAACGTTCATCTGCATCTGTATGAACAAAAATCTTAATATCACAATGATTTCTAAGTTCTTCGTTTGTAAAAGCTAAAATTCCTTCAACAATTAATATCTTTTTAGGATGAACTACTTTGTAATCTTCTGATCGCGAGTGAGTAGTATATGAATAAATTGGCTGATTAACATTGTTTCCTTTCTTTAATTCGGAAATGTGATTTAAGAGTAGATCAAAATCAATAGATATTGGATGATCATAATTTATTTTTTTTCTTTCTTCAAATGTTAATTGAGAATTGTCTTTATAATAAGCATCTTGTGGTAATATCGTAACATTCTCTTGAGGTAGGCTAGTTGCTATTTTGTTTACAACTGTAGTTTTCCCTGATCCTGTTCCTCCAGCAATTCCGATTAAAATCATAATTTTTTTAATTAAAAATACTTGCTAATTTATGTTCTAATTCTTTATCCCTCAAATTTTTACCTAAAATATTACCTTCTTTATCAATAAGCAAAGTAAAAGGTATGCTTTGTAATCCATATAAGGCAACCATTGATGAGTTCCATCCTTGTAGGTCACTTACATGATTTTTCCAGATCAACCCATCAGAACTAATTGCATTTATCCAATCTTGTTTAGGGGTTTGTTGCTGTTGAACACCATCTAGAGAGATACTTAGAACATCAAATCCTTTGTTTTTGTATCTATTATAAACCTTTACAACGTTAGGGTTTTCCATTCTACATGGCCTACACCAAGATGCCCAAAAATCAATTAAAACAACTTTTCCTCTTAATGAAGATAAAGAAATAGAATTTCCTTCAGGATCATTTAAAGTAATTTCGGGAGCAGGTTTTCCAATACTCAAATTATCCATACTTTTCACTTTATTATGAAAACTAATAACCCAAGGGTTATCTGATAATTTCTTAGTTAAAGCTTTAGCAACTTGTTCATAAAAATCTGCATATTTTACAGAATCTAATTGTTGTACTACAGCTAAACTTACAAGGGATCCAGATTTTTCATTTATTAAACGAATAAATGTGTTATTCATTCTGCTAATTGAAGCATCTTTTGATTCTTGTAATTGAACCACCAACTTTTGATCATTTAGATTAGCTTGATAAACTTTTTGAAGTGAATCTAAAAAGAAATCATTTTTGCTATAGGCAGCTTGAAACTCTTTTAAACGTTTAGATTCCTCTGATCCTTCAATCGTATAATTTTCTATTAAGTTCTTGCCATTACCATTAATAATCGGAGAATCGTTTTTCTCTAAAACAAGATTTATAAAAGTTTGATTATTTATTTTTAACCGATAATAACCTGATTCGTTTATTCTTGAATCAAAATTGAAACGTCCATTTATATCTAAGATTGCAGTATCCTTAGTTATAATCTGAGAAGGATTTAGATGATCTAAAAATATTAGTGTTCCTTGATCTAAATTCGTTATGGTTCCTAATATAAAAGTATCTCTAGATTCTTCTCCACAGGAAAATAAAAATAAAGTAACTACGGTAATTGTTAAAACTCTTTTTATTCTAAATTCCATGTGTTTAGTTTGTTATTACTTATAAAGTTGAATTAGAAGTTCTTTGATTATTAGTGTCATTTTAGGTTCTGCAGATTTTGCTACTTCCTGAACTTCCTCATGACTAATTTCTACAATTTTACCTTCAACACCTAAGTCTGAAATTATGGATAGAGCCATACAAGGTAAACTCATGTGTCTGGCAACTATAACTTCAGGAACAGTACTCATTCCTACGGCATCTGCACCGATTTTATTTATATACTTATATTCTGCGGGTGTTTCAAAAGTAGGTCCAG
>CAJWVX010000025.1 GCA_913048175.1 uncultured Flavobacteriales bacterium
TTCTATATCAAAAAACACAAAGTTTAAATCTACCGTTGCTGCGCCAATCGGTGCTATTGTTATTTGAGCATCTTCATCAGCTCCATAATTACTAGAACCTCCACCGCTATCAAACAATATCCCTGTACAACTTGTTTGGTCAGTTCCAAGACCATTAGTTGGTAAACTAGATACACAAGGTAATGAGGAATCTATTACAATATAATCTACCTTAACAGTTGTATCTGATCCACAACCTAGATCTCCATTTACAATTAACTCAACTGTATATGTCCCAGCAGATGCATACGTATTAGTAGGATTAATCTGAGTACTTGTATTTCCATCACCGAAATCCCAAGTAAAAGATGCTCCATTCAAACTTAAATTATCAAAATTAGCATTAAATGGTGCTACACAAGAAGAATCTATAGGTGTAGAGAAATTACTTACCGTAAAATCTACATACTCTGGACCAACACCAACGGCATACCAAGCATTGGTAACTTCTTGTACCTCATCAGAACAACCACCATATAAATCAATAGCAGATCTAATCCCATAAAAACGAGCATCATCATAATCTGATGATTGTGTTAAATAAATTGTTAAGTTTCTAAAAGCAACTGCGCCTGCTATATTCAATCCAATTGAATTCACATTATAGTTATCTCCATTATCATTCGTACCAGAACCACCATCAGTTAACAATACAAACCAGAAATTTTGAACTCCACTGTTGGAATGAACACCTCCATTATCGGGTCCTCCTAGAGGAGCCCAGTTGTTTCCGTTACGTGTATGAGGATCTCCTTCAGAATTAGGGTCAGCCATATTTCTGACTACAAAACCCAAATCATCTCCTAAAACCCAATCAGCTACTGCTGGTCTATTAATAAACTCAACAGAAATCCCGAAAATATCACTAAATGATTCATTTAAAGCTCCTGATTCATCTTGATAGATTAACCCTGCTGTTCTTTCTGTTACTCCATGACTTATTTCATGCCCAGCAATATCTAATGCAGTATATGGCGTGCTATTATTGTTTCCATCACCATAAGTCATTCGCTGTCCATCCCAAAAAGCATTTGAATATTGATCATCATGGTGAACATGACTAACCAGTATCATTCCGTTTCCATCAATACTATTTCTACCGTGAACATTCAAAAAATAGTCATAAGTCATTTCTGACCCCCAATGCGCATCCAAAGAAGCATCAGGTGTTGTCCAATTTACAGTAGGATTTGTAATATCTGCTGTAGAATAATTAGTAGTATTCCCATTAGAGTATGTTCTTATTCCAAGCCCTCTTCCAGATTCTCTTAATCTAAATGGACCAGAGGCATCATCACAAACAATTGTCTGATTACCACTATATACTGTAGATGCTACTCCTGTAACATCAGCGTCATGTATCTTATTTTGTTCCCAAATAACTTCTCCATTTGCAGCATCTATAAACAACTCTCTTCTACTAAATGGTTTTTGAGCATAAATATTAAACTTATAAACTAACTTCATTGGAGCTTCAACTAATCCGCCATCATTAATCCATACTAATTCTCCTTTTGGAAAATATGTAGCCTCAGAATTATCAGTTTCTTCTTTTAATTGCTTCTCTTCACTATCTATCTGCCATTTATAAATATCTGCATTGATGTAAGACAAAGCATAATTCAAGGCATTAGATTCTGTAAGAGGTGCGTTAGACGCTACCTCAACATCACTAAATAAAGTACCATTAACTGAAAGAATTTTTCCATTTTTAACGTGGGCAATAAATCCTGACAATTCAACAGGGATATCATTTATTGTTTGTTGATATCGATAATGTGTCATTCCTAAAGAACCTTCTTCTTTTCTAATCAATCTTATTCCTTGCTTTTGATCAGAGGTATAAAATTGAGTCAACCAACTCTCTAATTTGTCAAAGGGCAATTCTTTTCCCTGTCTAAATTTTACATAATTTGGAACTGATGTAAAATGTTTTAATCTTATAATTTCACTGTTATCAATTTTATCTTGGGCCTTTTTACCTTTTAGTATCGTTGTGTTTCTTGATGCAGAAACAGTTAAAACAGTAAATACCGAAAGAATCAGTAATGCTTTTTTCATGTTCAGAAGTGATTTAGTTAATTAATCGTATAAATTTAATTTATTTTTTTTTGACTTCAAAGGACAAAGGACTCCAAAAAATAATTTTACGATACTATTTGATTAACGGTAGTGTTAATTATAACTTCGGTTAAATCTGAATTTAAAAGAAAATGAATTGAGTAAATTATTTTATCTTAAACATTATTTACTCAATTTATTTTCTTTTACTAACTCTTCTAAATAGGTTCTCTTCCCATCTAAAAAAACAATAATAAAAGCATCATCCTGCCCTTTCCTTTTTGCTTTTCCTAAGAGATCAGTTGCATCTTTTAGCATTGTAAAACTTCCAACCATAAAACGGGTTAAACCATCATCTAATTCTAGCCTTTCAATTTTCCCTAAAGACTTAACACTTTTCTCTTCAAAGTTTTTAGCATTTGTTAATGCTGCAACTTGCACCTTATAAATTAGTCCTGGTGCAGTTTTACCTCCATATTCTGCCAATATGTCGTCTTCCGACATTCCATCCAATGAGCTATCGTCTTGAAGCATTTTTTTTAATTCTAATTTATAACTTCCATTTTCATCAGTAATATTATCATTTACTTTGGTTTTAGTAAAAGCTCTACCCATTTTAGTCACCCTACCTTCCAATGTATACACTGAATCCTGGATTGCACTCTCATCAATTTCTTCTATGTACAACTTATAATCATCACCCGCAGGTAGTTTAGAAAAATTATATCGACCTGCTCCATCTGTTGTATCTGCCAAATTAAAAGTCCTATCCTTATTTGTGATATTAACCACCAATTTACTTATCGCAGATTGAGGGTCTTTTTTCAATTTGGCAATACCTGAGATATTTATTCCATTCACGTTAATTAAATAAATATCATTCTGTCCGTAACCTCCTCGTCTTGCTGATGAGTAATAAACATGTTCATTAGGTAATACCGTATAAAATATATCGTTTGCAGTAGTATTAATAGGATAACCCATATTTACCGGTTTAGAATAAGCTGTATCTCCAACTATTTTTGACTCGAAAATGTCATAGCCTCCCATTGAAGAATGTCCTTTAGAACTAAAGTTTAGCAAATCTCCATCAGCATGTAAAAATGGAGAATCTTCATCATAAATAGTATTTATAGTCGGACCCATATTTTTAACATCCCCCCAAGAGCCATCATCCTGAAGCACTGCAACATACAAATCTTTACCACCAACCCCATAAGGGCGGTTACTTGAAAAAATAATATTTTTCCCATCCGAAGAAATTGTAGCGTGTCCTTCCCAGCTGTTTGAATTAAAACTTAATCGTTTCGGTTCCGACCAATCCTCTCCATCTTTAATACTTTCAAAAATATCTCCCTTTGCGGTTTTAGTATCTTTAAACAAATAGAGTTTTTCTCCATCCGCAGAAATAGAAATACTTCCTTCGTCTAAAGTAGTATTAATACTATCACTAAGAGATACTGGCTCACCCCAAAGGTCATTATTGAATTTCGAGATGAAAATATCTTCATTGAAACTTCCATTTTCTTTTGGTTTGTTAGTCTTACTTAATCTTCCTCCAATACTATTACTCCCTCTATAAGTAAAAATTAATTCTGTTTCCTCTGTATTTATAATTGGACTATATTCATTCGCAGCAGAATTTACAGGTTCTCCTAAATTGATAATTTCAACAGCCAAAGAATCTTGCACCAATATAATAGCATTATTACATTGTGTTATTAAATGTGGTATTCTCTTTTTATAATAAGATTCCGTAGTATTTAATGTTACTGCTATTTTATAAACTTCAATCGCCTTCTTAAATCTATAATTTAAAGCATAAGCTCTTCCCAAATAATACTGAATATTTGTAGCTACAGGATCATTATCATAGGCTCTTTTAATGTATTCAATTGCTTTTTCTGGAATCTGATTTAAATAGATATGACAAATACCTATCTTCATCTGGTACTCGTTATTCTCTGGCTTTTCTTGAGCTAGAATCTGATATAATGGTAGAGCATCATAAAAATTACCTGCATTGTAAAAGCTCTCAGCATCAGTATAGTTATACTTAACTCCTCTTGATTGATATTGAGAAAAAGCACTACTAGATAAACTTATAATTAAAATAGAAATTATAAAATGTAATCGAATTTGAATCTTCATTTTTTGAAATATTTTTTTTAACCTGTATGTGATTATTTTTAATTAGTTAGCAATTTTTCCATTTAAGATAACAGTCTCTATAGAGTTACTTCCAAAAGAATAAGGAATAAAAGCTACAGAAGAAATTTCTTTAGTTATAAAAATATTTGCTTTTTTACCTACTGCAATACTTCCATGAGTTGTATTTAAGCCCATCGCATAAGCTGCATTTATCGTAGAGGCGTTTATAGCTTCTTCTGGTGTCATTTTAGAATTAATACAAGCTAAAGACAATACAAAAGGCATGTTTCCTGACGGGGTTGAACCTGGATTGAAATCTGTAGCCAAACAAACTGGTAAACCACTATCAATTAATCTTCTTGCTGGAGCATAAGGTATACCTAAAAAGAAAGAACAAGAAGGTAATAATGTAGGCATTACATCAGATTTTATTAAATCTTCAATATCCTGCTCTTCCATTATCTCTAAATGATCTACCGAAAGTGCGTTATTTTTTATACCTACTTGTATTCCTCCAATAGAGGTAAACTGGTTAACATGAATTTTTGGAGTTAATCCAATAGCAATTCCTGCCTGCAAAACCCTATCAGTTTCTTCTGGAGTGTAGTAATTTGTCTCACAAAATACATCAATATAATCTGCTAAATCTTCACTTTTTATTACAGGGATCATTTCATTGATAATCAAATCAATATATCCTTTTCTATTCTCTTTATATTCAGTTGGAATTGCATGAGCACCCAAGAAGCTTACTTTGATTGTTAAGTCACTTTCAGCCTTTAGCCTTTTAATTACTCTAAGCATTTTAAGCTCTCCTTCCACACTTAAACCATAGCCACTTTTAATCTCTACAGCACCTGTTCCTGTTTGCTTAATTTCTTCAATACGATTCCAAGCATCCTTAAATAAATCTTCTTCAGATGTGTTTTGTAATTTCTTTGCAGAATTTAATATACCACCACCTTTCTGTGCAATTTCTTGATAGGATAATCCCTTAATTCTATCAACAAACTCTTCTTCTCTACTTGCTGCATAAACCAAGTGCGTATGAGAATCACAAAACGATGGAAACACCATTTTACCGTCTGCATCTAATATTTCTAATCCTACCCAATCCGTAATTTCAAGATCAACCATTTCTCCAAAACCGATAATAACATCATCTTCAATTGCCAACCAAGCATCTTTAACTGAGGGTAATTTAGCCATTTCAGCACCTGCTACAGTAATTTTAAGTTCAGTTTCTACCTGTACTAACTCTTTTATATTTTTTATTAAAATTTTACTCATTAATTAACTTTTATTAGGCATTTTTTACCTCACTTTTTTTATATATGATGAGATTATAACTCATTAATTTAATCATTCAAAAATTCATTTTATATTGTAATAGTTAATTAAAAATATATTTTGAAGTTATAATCCCGCTAAAACAATTTAGTAAAGTAAAGATTAATCTTTTAAGAAATTATAACTGCAAGTGGAATAAAGATAAATAATCTTTTAAGGATTATTTAATCTTAAAGAATCTTGTTACCTCTTCTAATTTACCTGCAAGAAAACTAAGTTCCTCAGATGTTGCAGAAAACTCCTCAGAAGATGCAGCATTTTTTTGAGAAATTTCATTTAAGTCTTGAAGAGCAATTTTCACTCCATCAACTGCGTTTTCTTGATCTGTACTATGCTGTGATATTTCTTTAACTAATTCTGATGTTTTAGAAATATTAGGAATTACTTCACTTAGAATTTTACTTGAATTTTTAGAAATATCTACTGCAGAATGAGATAAACTCTCAATTTCATCTGC
Source organism: uncultured Flavobacteriales bacterium (assembly GCA_913048175.1). Classification (GTDB taxonomy): domain Bacteria; phylum Bacteroidota; class Bacteroidia; order Flavobacteriales_E; family Vicingaceae. Next base: position 6,059 of record CAJWVX010000025.1, read on the forward strand.
TGCTAAACGACAACGATGGGCGAGCTTCTTTACTTCTGCCGCCACAACTTTAAACCCTTTACCATGTTCACCAGAATTAGCAGCTTCTACTGCAGCATTCAATGCTAAAAGATTTGTTTGCATTGCAATTTCAGATATAATAGCATTCTTTTTTGAAATATCTGTGATAGAAACTTCCATTTCTAAGACAGAAGTGTTACCTATATTAATCTCGATTGTTGATTTATCTGCAATTTTCTCTGTCTCAGCTGCATTTTCTGAATTCCTTTGAATACTATCCGCAATTTCATCCATGGAAGAAGAAACCTCTTCTGATGATGCTGCTTGTTGGGATGCTCCAAAAGATAATTGTTGAGAAGCCTGCTTTAATTCAAGACTTCTATCACCAATTTTTTCGGCAGAATCTGTAATTATTCCAATAACCTCTCTAAGTTTTAGAATCATTTCGCCAAACTGTTTTTGTAATCTACCAAGTTCATCCTGACTTGTTTCACCAATGTCAACTGTTAAATCTCCATTAACAACTTTTATAATTAGCTCTTCAAGTGCTAATATTGGCCTAATAATCATTCTGGTAGCATTAAAATATATTAAAGATCCCACAACTAAGATAATTAAACAAAGAGCAAGAATCGTTAATCGAATAAACGAGAAGTTATCTATTACTTTTTCTTTTGCCTTTTCTGTAGTTTTTATAGCGATAAGCTTTTCTAACCCAGGTAGAACTAGATTACTGACATCTTGAATTTCTTCTATAGCAGATTCAGCCTCCATCATGATTATAAAATCTTCATAAGAATCAAAGTCAACAAGTTGTAGTGTTATTTTTTTTTGATGTAATAATAATTCATCAACTTGTTTAAAAGTGCTATCAATAATTTCTTTTTCAACAACATTCCAGTCTTTACTGTAATTTGTCAATTGAGATTTTATACTTGGTAAAGCACTATGAAGATTAGATAGTTTTTGTTTTGAAAACTCATCAGATCTATTGTATACCCAAATTGCTGACAGGTATTTTGTATCTAAGATAAAGCCTTTTAATGAATCTAACTGTTCAACAGCAGGCTCCTTTATTCCTGTTAAATCTCTCATAATAACTTCTGAGCGATTAATTATTGTTAGAACTACTGCATAACTAATTATAAAAAGAATAAATAAGCCAAGAAAACTTAAAAATAACTTCGCTCGAATAGTACTCATTGCATTTATATTAATTTTTCTATTCTTTATATCTGCCATTTTTATTTTTTTAATTCTTAATTTCAAACGAGTAACTAACAACATTAGTTAATAACTGTGCCTAAATCCAAAAGTTTTGAGCTTACCTTTAAGCCACAAGATTTAATCACAGAAGGGCTGATTTCAAAACCAGTTTTACCATTTTTCTCAGTAAAACTAACTCCTGCTCCTTTTTTTACCATACCCGAACCTTCTGATACTATTAATATATTATTGCTTTTTGCTAGGCCAGTAGCAGCTGAAATATTTCCTATTTTTTTCTTTGGAAAGAATATAATATGTGAATTTTTAGCTTCTTGTGGTTCGTTAACCTTATTAATGACAATTTTTCTTGTACCAACCATTTTGCTACTTGCTAAAGATTCTAGAAAAGTTTCTATACTTGAATTCCCGACAATACTGATAATAAAATCGCTAGAGTGTTTATTCGCAGGCCATTCAACATACTTTGTAAGGTAATACATAAGTCCAGATTCTACTTTTGCATCTTGAGCAATAGATTTTATTGAACATATTAAGAGAAGAGATACAATAGCTAAGGATAAATTTTTCATAAAGAATATATATTACTAAGATTCAATAACAACAAAACAACTAAATCTAATAGTTTAGAGCTTACTTATAATCCACAAGATCTAATAGCGGATGGATTGATTTCAAAACCAGTTTTTCCAACTTTATCAGTAAAACTAACATCTACTCATTTTTTAACCATACTAGCTCCTTCATTTAAAGTTACAATTAGTATTGTATTACTTTTGCTATGTCTGCAAAATCAGCAACCTCTCTAACTTTATTTTTAAGAGTAAATAAAATGTGGCAACTTTTAGCCTCTTCAGGATAATTATTTTTTTCACAACAATTTTTCTCTTTACTAACGTCTTACTTATTGCTAAATATTTTAAAATGTACAATGTCTGAACTTCCAATTAAATCAATAACAAAATATTTCATTTTTTTAATAGTAAACCATTCAATATACTTTATAAGGTAATACATAAGTCCTGATTCAACTTTAGCATCTTGGGCAATAGCTTTTGTAGAATACATAAAGAACAACGAAACAATAAACAAGCATATTTTTTTAATGGCGTTATATTACTTAGTGCAATTCTTCATATACGAACGTACTAAATTAGTTTCACTCGTGCAAATATATTGTAACCATTCAGATTTAATAAATAGTATAGATAAAACCTATCTATACTTATTTAAATATAGATTTGCGAGTCATCTATTTTTGATTTATTTTTGATATTGAACCAAACATTTATCACTAATTAATACCCCATACTTTATGAAAAAACCTTTACTACTTTTAAGCACCCTTATTATTTCCTCTTTTGGAAGTATAGCAATTTCCCAAACAGACACAACAAATAATGTTATTGAAGATGACTTTTTTGATTTATCCTTAGAAGACTTGCTTAATATGGATGTAACATCTGTTTCTAAAAAAGCTGAAAGATTACAAGATGTAGCATCTTCAATTTATGTGTTAACATCAGCTGATATTTTAAACTCTGGTGCCACTACCTTACATGAAGCTTTAAGATCAGTGCCTGGATATTGGGGGATTCAAACAGATTACTCTAATGTAGCTCCTGACATAAGAAATAGTCCCTCATTTTCTGGTAACGGTACTGTACTTTTCTTGTTAGATGGCACACCTATTCAAGATAATATGTCTTCAAGTTTTGCTTTTAATAATTTCGATATTCCAATGGATGAAATTGACCGTATAGAGGTTATTAGAGGGTCTGGAGGAACGGTATATGGAGCAAATTCTGCTACTGGTGTTGTAAATATTTTTACTAAAAACCCCGAAGAATATGATGGGACACATGTTAAGGTTGATGGTGCTGGTCCAGGTCTTATTGCTGCAACCATAAGAGCTGGAGGAAAAATCAATAAAAAACTTTCTATTTCTGGTTATGCTAAAGTTAGATCGTTTACAGGATATGGAACTTTATATGAGATGCAAGGTGATGATCTTTACGTACCTAAGGCTGATACAATTTTAACTACAGGTGTAATAGGGGATTCAGTAAATATTACAAATAGATTTACTGAAGATTTTGAAACGACTAAGATGTATAGTGGTGGATTTAAAGTAGCCTACAAAGTGGGCGAAAAATCTAAACTATCTTTAAATACGCATATGAATAGGTCTCAAAAAACAGAATATACAAATTTTGATACGGACAATGTTCTTTTACCTGTAGTAGTTCCTGGAGCTTCATACTCTGATAGTTTAGTTGTTACAGATGCAATCAGAAGTCGTATTGTTGGGAATGTAAGGTTTGATCATGATTTTAGTGATAATCACAGTTTATTTGTTCGAGCTTCTACGAATATTGAGGATGACTTTATAAAATTCTTTGGCGGTTATCAAGTAACGAACTCTATTTATGATTTTGAAATTCAAGATAACCTATCTCTAGGGAAATTCAACGATTTAAATATTGGAGTTAATTATAGAATGGTAAACTTTGATATTAATGATATTAATGATCCCGAAGGAGTTGTTTTTATTGAACCAAAAAACACAGAATCTTTAAATGGATTTTTTATTCAAGATAAAGTAAAGTTATTTGATGGTAAATTAAATTTTCTTTTAGGTATAAAGGCTGAAACATATTCTTTAGTTAATGATGATTATTATTTGTCTCCAATGGCTAAAGTCTCAATTATCCCTTTTGAAAATTTAACAATTTGGGGGGGATATACACAATCCTATACAACACCTGGTTACAATACTACCAATATAGATCTATTGTTATTGCGAACCCTTTCTGATGAAACAGTTTCTGGATTAGCTTATCAAGGAGTATATGATGCTGTTTATGATCCAACTTATGCTGGAAACATTGCTGGCGGTGCTACTCCTGCACAAGCTGCTGCAGCAGCTGAAGCAGCAGCTGAAGGTTTCGTAGCATCTCCAACTGGGCTAGCAACTATTACTGGAGCTGAGCAAGCTATTAGAAATGGAGCTCCAAATAATACTGGTGTAATTAATGGTTCAGAAACTAAGCCAACAAAATATCAAACGTGGGAAGTTGGATTTAGATCTAATATTGAGAATACATTATCTTTAGAGTCTAATTTTTATTACACTACTATTTCTGATGGGGTAAGACCATCTTCATCTACAATTACTACTAATTCAGCATCTCTCCATAACGAAGGTGTGTTTGCAGATTATTATGCCTATGGTAACTATATAAAAGGAACTATATATGGTGTTGAATCAACTATCCGTATTATTCCTTCTAAAGGTACAAAAATTGAAGTTTCACATGTTTTCACTAAGTCTGCATGGGAATTTCAAGAAAATCCTGATTTTGACATCAATGACCCATTGGTAGTTAGTCCAAGTGATATAGATCAATCTCCAACAACTTCTATTATGCCCGAACATGTATTTAGAATGAAAGGATTTTTTGAGTTACCAAAAAACTTTTCTTACAATCTAGAGTTCTTATATGCAACAACTTTTAATAGTCAATCTAATTATGAATATGATTTACAAAGATATCCTAATATCATAAGTCCAGGAGGCATTATTGTTGGAAGAAATAATAGCAGAACAATTGTAAATATGAGTGTTCATAAAAGAATCATGGATGATAAATTGAGGATTTCGCTATTTGGAAATGATGTTTTTAACTCTGGTATAATTGCGAATTCTACAGCATACGGAAATGTAACTTTATCGCAAATAAGAGCGATGTATGGAGCTAGTATAGCATATAAATTCTAGTAAATAATAAACCTAATAATTAATTATAAACCAGTATAAGTTAATTTATAATAAGCCAGATAAAAATAAAGCAATTAACCTAAAAGGTTAATTGCTTTATTTTTAAGGATTATTTATAAATTCTACCAAGAATTTAATTTAAAAAAATGATTATTTCAATCAACTAAAAAAATTGAATCCAGTGTATCTTAGTGAAATATTTTATTAAGAATAAAAGCACTATTTTATTTTATTGGGAAAGATTGATTATCAATTAAAAAAACTTTACTCCTATTAATAAAACATCATCTATTTGCTTTTTATTTCCCATCCAATATTCAAAAGAATTAGATAAAATTTCTATGTTTTCGGTTATCGTTTTCTCCGAATGTTCCTCTAACAATTTACGCATCTTTTTTGGTCCAAATTTAAGATCTTCTTTACCTCCAAATTGATCGGGAAAACCATCACTAAAGAAATAAACAGTATCTTCTGGCAATAAATCTATTTCATAATTTGGATACTCATTTTTACCATTATATTGATTTCCTCCTACTGGATATTTCCCTCCTTTGTATTGAATTATTTCTTTGCCAGATCTTACAACGTATAAAGGTCTGTGAGCACCCGAATATTCTAATTTTTTAGTTTCAATATTGTAACAACAAATACCTACATCCATTCCATCTGCTGCTTTATTTTCTGGATTATCTTGTTTTAGAGTTCTAACAACTCCTTTGTGTAACTTTTCAAGAACCTCTGCTGGAGAAAGCACCTCTTTATCATTAAGAATATCATTAAGTAGTAAATGTCCAATTAAAGACATCATAGCCCCAGGGACTCCGTGTCCAGTACAATCTACTGCAGCATAATATATTAAACTCCCTTTTTTGTAATAATAAGGAAAATCACCGCTAACTAAATCTTTTGATTTATACATCCAATCTGTAATTGGGATGTCTTTTCTTATATCCTCTAATTTGGGAATTATTGCTTTCTGAATTCTTTTAGCATAATTTATGCTATCTAAAATACTCTTATTCTGTTTCTCTATTATTTTCTTACTCTCTTCTAACTCTTCAAGTGTTTTTTGTAATTCTTTTTTCAAATCTCTTTCACGAAGAGTTGCAGTTGCCAAATGAGTGTTAGTCTCACTCAACTCCTCTATTTGCATTTTACTTCTCTTATACTTTTTTTCGATTTTTACTTTTTCGATTTTAATTTTTGAAAATCTATTAATGGCCAATTCAATAGTACATAGCAATTGTTGTTGATCAACAGGTTTATTTAAAAAAGCCATAGGATAAGTTTCTTTAACCTCATCACTTACAGATTCATATGCATTTGAAGTAATGTATATAACACAAATGTCTGATTTTTCTTTTAACTTAGAAACTGTCTCAATACCTGTCAGTTTTCCTGCGAGCATAATATCCACGAGTATTATATCAGGGTTTACTGCACCTATTTTTTCTATTGTTTCTTCTCCAGAAGAATATACTCCTACAATATCATAATTTGCTTGAGTTAGCATCCGCTTAAAATCAAGTGATATTAGAGATTCATCTCCAATAATTACTATTTTATATTCTTCATTCATTGTAATACGATATTAAAACTGCAACTAACTAGTTAAACTTATTTTTCTATTTTTTGACACCTTTTTTACAGCCTCAACAAATGCTTTGTCCAATAACCAAATAAAATCAGCTTTTATATTGCCTGTTTTAGAAGATAGAATTGCTTTAAAGAATACATAATCATCCTTTTTTGTTCCTTCCGAAATTATTCTGACAGCTTCATTATGATTAACAATATTTAATTGGGGCACCCCTCCATATGTTCTATAATTAAAAATATTCGCCAGATTTTTCATAACTCCTGCAGTAATTATATTATCTGTTTCTAGTACTAAGGCATTTGATTTTTTTATATATTTTTCTTCAGTAAATTCATTATTTGGATATACAGATGCCATAATTGATTTAACCTCCTCTTTTGAGAGAATTAAATATGAAGTTCCTTTTATCTCTCCAATTAACTCTGAAGTTAAAAGGTAAACCTCATCACTTTTTGCAGTTATATTCTTATTTGATAAATTTTCTGAAATAGAAAAGTCATCTCCAAAATCTAATCTAATTTCTAATTTTATAAAAACCTCTAACGACTTAGCCGATTCCAACAAACCAAAAGTTATTATATCTTTTGCTTTTTCCATCTCAATGTCTGTAAAAAATCCCATAAATCAATTAAATAAATTAGCAACCTTCTCAATTAAATCTTCTTCTTCAAATGGCTTTACTATATAATCTTCAACACCATTTGCCTTGCATTCAGCAATAACATCATCTTGACCTAATGCGCTAATCATTATTATTTTAGAACGAATACATTCTTCCTTTTTTAAAATTCGAGCAATGTCCATTCCTAACATATCTGGTAAAACATTATCCAACGTTATTAAATCTGGTTCATGCTCTAAAGCTAGTTCGATACCACTATCACCATCTGCAGCCATACCAACAATTTCATATCCTTCATCCTCAAGAGTCTCTTCAATAAATTCTCTCATAAACGCTGAGTCATCTATTATTACTACTTTTCTTTGCATTTTATTCATTTTTAATTTGATGTAATTTTCAACATTTTATGTGCTATTTGATCTAGTGCCAAAATATAATCTACTGCATTCAATTCAATAGCTTCTTTTGGCATTCCGAAAACGATACAAGTTTCTTCATCTTGCGCAATGTTAATTGCTCCCATTTCCTTCATCTCTAGCATTCCTTTAGCTCCATCAGCTCCCATTCCCGTTAAAATTATTCCCACAGCATTTTTACCAGCAGATCTTGCTGTTGATCTAAATAGCACATCAACGGATGGTCTATGTCTGTTTACCAATGGACCATCTTTAACAATCACATAATATCTAGAGCCACTTCTACTTAATATCATATGTTTATTTCCTGGGGCAATTAGAGCTTGACCTCTTAATACTGAATCTCCATTTTCTGCCTCTTTCACAGTTATTTTGCACTGCTCATTTAATCTGTCTGCAAACTGTTTAGTAAACATTTCAGGCATATGTTGTGTTATTATTATTCCAGGACAATCTAGGGGAAGACCGATTAAAAGAGTTTTAATTGCTTCTGTACCCCCAGTAGATGATCCTACAGCAACAACTTTCTCTGTCGTCTTAAATTGACTTATATTTGATGTTTTAGTCAAAACAGCATCACTTAAAAGTTTTTTTGAAACATCCGTAACACTAGACTTATTCAACCTCTTTATTTTAGATTGATTCGCAGCCTTTACAGCCATACACAATTTAAAAGTTGACTCTTTAAGCAACTCTTTTGTATTTATTTTTGGCTTTTCAATTACTTCTACTGCTCCATATTCAAGAGCCTTTAAACCCGTCTCAGCACCTTTTGTTGTTAATGTTGATATTACTACTACAGGTATAGGATGTTGAGACATTATTTTTTTTAGAAAAGTAAGCCCATCCATTCTAGGCATTTCAATATCTAATGTAATCACATCAGGCACCATCTTCTGAATTTTCTGAACCGCAATATAAGGATCTCCAGCAGTACCTATAACTTCTATACGAGGATCAGAGTTAAGAATTTCAGTCATTGTATTTCTTACTAACGCTGAGTCATCTACAATTAAGACCTTAATTTTATTACTTTCCATTATGTATTTTTTTTACATATTTCATCAATACTTCGGATGTGTAAGTATCAAAAATTATTTTTCTCCCAATTGACCCTCCAACACTTTTTGCTACAACTTTTATTTCTGCATCTTTTAGCATTTCAAAGGCAACCTGAGCATTCCGTCCCCCAATATTAAGAACTCCACAAGACTGATTTGCCCCTCCAAAAACCTTTGCAACCATATCCCTTTTATTACAGCCCATATTTTCCATAGATTTAATCAATTTGGTTATTGCAACATTACCAAACTTTGGCGTAGCTAATCCATCACCATTCCAAAGTGGTAACATATAATGATTAATACCTCCCATTTTCTTTTTTGAATCATATAGACAAACAGAAATGCAAGACCCTAATATGGTCACCACCTTAAAGGCTTCTTTATTTGTAAACAATGTTGATGGATACAAAAAATGCTTATTATCATCTATTTTACTCAAAATAATTCGTCTCCTTCTTCAAATAAAAATTCATTTCCTCCTAAAGTCTTATTTAAGTTCTTAGTTTCATCAGCTTCTAATAAGATAATTGTGAATGAACTTCCAACCTCAAGTTCACTTTCTAAGTTTATTCCTCCTTCTAACAAATAAATCAAATCCTTTATAATTGTCAAACCTAATCCATGTCCCCCATACCCTTTTGTAGAGCCTGATTGTAATTGCTTAAACCTATCATAGATTTTTGTTTGATCATCCAGTTTAATTCCTATTCCAAAATCTTGAACCATAATAGACAATTTATTATTTAACGCCTCTACTACAATTTTAATTTCAGAGTGATTATTGCTAAACTCTATTGCATTTGCTAATAAATTAGCAACAATAAGATGAAGCTTTTCGGCATCTGTTCTAAAAAAGTTTCTTTCAAAGTTAGAGTCTATTGTAATTTTAATTCCTTTCCTATCTGCTTTATGCTTAAACTCTTTACTCAGTTGCTCTAATAATTCATTAATATCAGCATTTGCAATTTCTGGTTTAAGTCTTCCTGACTCCAATTCTGCAGCAACAAAAATATTATGTAATTGGTAATTCAGATCAAAAGCTTCATTATAAATTAATTTAGAAATTCTATCTATACCTTTTTTATCATTGTAATGGTTTGAAAAGCTTTCAGAAAGTCCAATTATAGAAGACAATGGATTGTTTATCTCATTTCTGATATTGGATAAAAATTGAGTTTTCACCTTCTCTGCTTCAAGCAACTTTTCGTTTACCGATTCTAGCTCAATTAATAATTTAGTTTGTTGTTCTAAAACTTTATTATTTATTTTAAAGCGTCTATCTAATTCAGATAATAATTCGTTGTCAGTTAATTCACTCATTAATTATATTTTTACAAAGGTTGTTGGTTTCAATGATTTTAATGGTGCTTTAATCCCAGTTAATGATTCTGAATGGCCTAAAAAAAATATACCTCCAGTTCGCAGCTTTTTACTTAGTTTATTAATAACACTTTCCTGAGTTGGTTTATCAAAATAAATAAGAACATTTCTACAAAATATAATATCAAAGTCGTGAGGTGTTTTGTATAGGTCATCAATTAAATTCAATCTACGGACAGTTAATTTTTTTCTTAATTCTGGAATAATTCTAACTATATTCTTTTGAGGATCTTTACTTTTTAAAAAGTATTTTCTTTTAATATCTATAGGAACTTTTTCAATTCGTTCTAAATTATAAATTCCATCCACAGCTTTTTTCAATACCTGAGTAGAAATATCTGTGCAATGTATCGTATAATCAAATGAACGTATTCCTTTTAAAAATTCTTCAATAACAATTGCTATTGTATAAGGTTCCTCGCCAGTTGAACAAGCAGAACTCCATATTTTTAAAGGTTTACCTGATTTTTCCTTCAAAAATTTAGGTAGAATTTCTTGAGTTAGATAATCAAAATGTGAAGGCTCACGAAAAAAATCTGTTTTATTTGTTGATACAACATCAATCATGTGTACCAACTCCTTTTTTAGACCTATATCACTAAATACATACTCAACATACTCATTAAATGTATCAATACTATTTGCCTTTAGTCTTTTTCTTAATCGGCCTTCTATCATTAATTTTTTTGAGATAGGAAGTTTAATACCATAATTAGTATTGATCAATTTACTCAATTTGTTAAAATCAACCTCAGTCAGTCGTTCCAATTTATCTCTCATTTACTGCTAATATTAAGTATTTGTCGTTAAGCATTTCACTAATTATATTTTACCTTTAATTACAAAAATATTATTCTTAACAATTAATATTTAATCAAAACTTTTCAAATTCATTATCTTGAGAATCTCTTCCAGCCATAGACGAACCTAACTCAATACGAACACCCTCAACAGCTTCAACCCTTTCAGAATATTCTTTTTTCACTTCTTGCTGTTTTGGAGTTTTTGGTTTTATTGTATCAAAAGATTTCACAGCACCTGAATCAACTTTAAAAAATGAAATTACATCAGTCATATAATCAGACTGTGCATTTAATTCTTCAGAACTTGCTGCTAATTCTTCAGCAGTAGCTGCATTTTGTTGAACTATTTCATTCATCTGCTGTATTGCGTTATTAATTTGATCAGCACCACTATTTTGCTCAACACTGGCCGCTGTAATTTCTTGAACCAAACCTGCTGTTTTCTGAATATTTGGAACAATTGCTTTTAATAATTCACCCGACTTTTGAGCTACCTCTACACTATTAGATGAAACTTCATCAATCTCTGTAGCTGCTAACTGACTCCTTTCAGCCAACTTCCTTACCTCTGCAGCAACCACAGCAAACCCTTTACCATGATCTCCTGCTCTAGCAGCTTCTACAGCAGCATTAAGAGCTAATAGATTGGTTTGTCTAGATATTTCTCCAATAATTGAGATTTTACTTGCAATAGTCTGCATAGATTTAACAGTTTCAGTAACAGCGCTACTCCCTTCCTGAATTTCTCCAGAGGCAGTTTCTGCAATTTTTTCTGTTTGTTTTGCGTTATCTGTATTTTGCTGAATATTAGCAACCATTTCTTCCATTGAAGATGAAATTTCTTCGGCAGCACTAGCCTGCTCAGTTGCACCTTCGGACATTACCTGAGATGAATCATTCATTTCTGAACCAACAGATGAAATACTTCCGGCCACTTTAACTACTTCAAGAACAACTTCTTTTAATTTTAATACCATTTCCTTTAAATTAGATAAAGCCTCTGCAAACTCATCTTTTCCAGAATTATCAATTTCAATTTCTAAATCTCCATCGGTAATACTAGATATTGATTGCATCAATAATTTCATTCTATTCGCTACTAATCTAACAAGAAAGAAAATAATGATAATCCCAATAAAAACGGCAAATAAAGTTCCATATATCGCAATTTTTTTAGCGAAAATTGCTGAATCATTAGATTCTGATGTTCTTTGCTTCATCAGAATATTTTCCATATGTGTAAACTCAGTTATTAACGCTGTTACTTCATTCATGTATTTCCCCCCCTCTCTTTCAGAAATAATACCTTCCAATTCAGCAATACTGTTTGAATCAACTAAACCTCTTCTTTTTGATATATTAACCTCCGCCACTAATGTTGACCAATTAATTGCAGCTTCGTTCACTTTTACGAGTCTTTCAAGCTGAACCCTATCATCACTTACTAATTCTTTAGTTGCTTCAATTACTTTAGTAAAATCTTCTTTACCAGAAATATAATGGGTTAGAAAATCTTCATTTCCTGTAACTAAAAAGCCTCTCATGCCAGTTTCCTGATTAAGCATAAAACCAGTTAAAGAATTACCCTTATCAATTACATTCTGTGAATGTTCAACCCCCTCATAATTTTTGGTTAAAGAATTAATACTAAAAAACATAACAAATGAAACAATGGATATTATTAGTAAAACAGTGCTATTCCCTAGTATAAGTTGTAATCTAAATTTCATGATATTTATTTTTTATTTTATTAATAATATTCTTTTAACAACTCTAATCGTTATGCATTTCAGTACCATAATCCCCTTCATCATCTAACTGAGATTCATTACTATTGTTAAATAGCTGAACATCCCGTACAGAAAAAACTTCATCCATATTTAAAAGCATCACAAATCCATCATCGGCTCTAAACATGCCACTAATAAAGTCTAAGTTATAGTTAGTATTTATACTTGGAGATGGTAAAATTTTATCCTCCGATATATCAAAAACCTCCAAAACAGCATCTACTAAAGCTCCTACTTTTGTAGTTTCGCCTTCAACTTCTGCATCCAAAACAATTATACAAGTATCTACTTTAAAATCAATTTTTGGTAAGCCAAACTTAATTCTTGTATCAACTATTGGCAATACACTTCCTCTAAGATTTATCACTCCTGTCATATATTCTGGAGCTCTAGGTATTTTTGTGATATTTGGAACTTCCAGAATTTCTATAACTTTAGCTACGTTTACGGCAAAATACTCCCCATCCAATAAGAATGATAAATAGGACGTCATTTTATGTGTTTCCGCTTCTTTTACAGCCTCTTTCATACTTTTTCTGTTTTTTTAATTTGTTCTGAAAATTTACTTACTATTTTATTAGTGTCTAAAACTAAAGCAACGGTTCCATCTCCTAGAATAGTAGCTCCCGAAATAAATTCCTGATCTTTATAATATTTACTGATTGGTTTTAATACTGCTTGATATTCATCAATTATATTATCTACACTTATAGCAACCTTTCTTTCTTCATTATTAACAATAATTATTTGAGTTATCTTAGGAGCTCCATCCGTTATTTTAAATTCTTCTCTCAAATTTAAAAAAGGAATTTGCTCACCATCAAGTAGAAGTAGTTTATTAAATAAATTATCTAATTTATTATAAGAAACTTCATGACATTTTTCAACAACAGATAGCGGTACAACGTAATTACTTGAACCAATTTTCACTAATAATCCGTCAACAATTGATAATGTAAGTGGTAATTTAATTGTTAATGTTGTTCCAACACCTACAACTGAATATATTTCTACACTTCCTCTAATATCATTAATATTTCTTCTAACTACATCCATTCCTACACCCCTACCAGAGACATCAGTCACTTCATTTACTGTAGAAAATCCTGGATGAAAAATAAAATCAAGAATTTCTTTCTCAGACAAATCAGCATCTTCAGATAAAAGCCCTTTATCAACTGCTTTTGCTTTTATTATTTCAGGGTTTATTCCTTTACCATCATCTTTTATTTGAATATGTACATTTGGACCAGAATAAAATGCTTTAAGCAAAATTTTACCTGTCGGTGATTTATTTACAGCTTGCCTCTCATCTTTACTCTCAATTCCATGATCCAAACTATTCCTCAAAATATGCATTAAAGGATCAGTTAAGCTTTCTATAATGTTTTTATCCAATTCTGTCTCATCACCTTCAATTTCAAAATCAATAGTTTTTCCCAGTTCAGCTGATACATCTCGAATCAAACGTTGAAATCTGTTCATTATATTTTTGATAGGAATTAAAGTCATTCCAAAAGCGGTATCCCTTAGTTGTCGTGATAATTTTTCTACATTTTCTGATATAATCTCTAACTCTGGAGTAGGATTATTTTCAGCATATAAACTCAAACTAGCCTTAGTCGTTACTAATTCACTAACAATATTCATTAACGAATCTAATTTATCTGAGGCTACTCTTATACTTGAAATCCGTTTCTCTTGCGTTAAATTATCCTCAACCTCTTTGTTAAATTCTTTTACCGAATTTGATCTTATTATTTTTTTATTTTTTTGAACAGGATTATCACTTATAATTTTTTTAAGTTCTTCAATATTTATTGGATTTCCGCATTCTATTTTATTAAGCTGAGTAACAAATGACTTCGTTGGTTCTACTTCAACTATATTATAATTACAAAGTGTTTCTATTTTTATTTCACTATCGCCTTCAACAAACAAGAAAACATCTTTCAATTCTTCTTTACTCGATTTTGTTGCAATCAATAACTCCCAAAAAGATAAACATTTTGTTGGATCAAAATCTTCTATATTTTCTATATTTTTAAATTGAGGAAATATTTTACAATCCCCTAACTCAAATAATTCATCTAATATAAATAAGGGATTCGTTCCGTTATCAAAAATATCTTCATTAGGAATAAAAGAAATATAATAAGATAATATTTCTTTCTCTACTAGATCATCTTTTATTTCTATAAGATCATTTTTCACTTGTAAAGCTTGTTCCCCCATAATAGAAATAATTTGATCTGTTAATTTTTTTTGACTAAGATCATTATTTTCATCTTTTAAATCAGGGTCTTTTACAATTCTTTTAATATGATCTAATGATGTAAGTGTGACATCGATTAATTGCTTAGTTGTTTCTAATTTACCCTCTCTAATTTGATCATAAATAGACTCTAAATTATGAACAAACGCTGCTACATTGTCATACCCAAACATACCACTACTCCCTTTAATAGTATGCATGGATCTAAATATCTCTTCTACTAATCCATCATCATTAGGGGTTATTTCTAATAATAATAGTGAAGATTCAAGCTTTTCTAATAGCTCTAAAACTTCTTCCTCATATATAGAATTCATATCACTCATTTGCGAATAACTTTTTTAATGATATTTAATAATCTTTCCTTGTCAAAAGGTTTCACGATCCAACCTGTAGCACCAGATTCTTTTGCTTCCACTCTTTTTTTTGTTTCTGATTCAGTCGTTAATATCAATACTGGCAGGTATTTATACTTATCATATTTTCTAATGTTTTTAACCAACATTATTCCGTCAACTTCTGGCATATTTAAATCTGTAAGAACTAAATCGACTTCTGATTTTTGAAGCTTTTTAAAAGCATCTTTACCATTCACAGCTTTAATTACATCAAAACCAGCATCTATTAATGTAATTCCAACTAATTCTCTGATACTTTCTGAATCATCAACTATTAATATGTTTTTTTTCATTTTACTGGAGTTACTCATTTTTTAAATATAATATTATTATACTTTGTTTTCACCAATAAGGTTTTCAAATTGATTGACAAATCTTCCATATGAAATAAAACGATTTTCTTTCCGTCTTTATAATGGTTAGCAAAATAGTATAAAATCTGAATTGAACTTAAGTCTAAGTCCTCAATATTTCTGAGTTTTATATCTATAACATTATAAGATACTATTACTTCTTTAATTTTATTTGTAAGATATTCAGCATTGTAGACTCCAAGTTTTCCTTCAATAAAAACTTTCACTTTACTAACTGACTTTCTTCTTGATGGCTCTATAATAAATTTAATTCCTTCTTCAAAATTATCCTCAAGTTCAATAGCCTTAACTTCTTCTTTTATTTCATCTTTCTTTACAATAGACTTTTTTGAAACAACCGAATGTTTTAAAGAAGTATTTAACTTTTCATCAATAGTTGATTTCTCTTTTAATTCAGGGATTAATTTATCAACTCTTATATTTTTACCTAAAGCCATACCTATTTTTTATTAATTGCGATAATCTCTTTTGCTAAATTGCAGTAATCTATTGCACTGTTAGATTTTGGTGCATATTCTATTATACTTAAACCAAATGATGGCGCTTCTGCAGCTTTAACGTTTGTTCTAATAAAATTATTAAATACATAAACATGAAAATTATTATCGATAAACTCCATAATTTCACGAGAAAGCCTTTTCCTTTCATCTACAATTGTTGCTAGCACACCCAACAGTTCAATTTTTACATTAAAAACTGCTTTAACTTTTTTTATTGTCCCAAGAATCTGCCTCAACCCTTGCAAGCTTAACACATCTAACAATATTGGCACAACAACCTTATCTGAAGCAGTTAAGGCATTAACTGTAAGTAAAGAAAGTGATGGAGGGCAATCGATCAATACATAATCATACCGATCTTTAAAACCAGCGATAACCTCTTTCAATACATACTCTCTCTCCTCAATACTGTGCAAACTCAATTCTATATCTGCTAATGATAAATTTGAAGGCAAAACATCCATCCCTTCTCTTTTTATTAAAACATCATTTAAATTAACATTCTCTATTATCAACTCTGTTAACCCATTTATTTCCTCTGGTATACCTAAAGAATAAGACAAGTTACCTTGAGGATCTAGATCAACAAGAAGAACCTTCTTCTTATTTAGTACTAGAGCTCTTCCAAGATTAATTGTAGTTGTGGTTTTTCCTGTACCACCTTTTTGACTAACCACTGCTATTACCATAGAATTAAATTCAATATACGTTTAATTTCGACATGTTTGTTTCAGTAACTAATTGATATTTAACAACTTATTTTCACGGAACAATCTAAAACACTGAATAACAGCCCTCTAAATATGATCTTAATACTAACATATGTATGAAGAAAGTGCTTGTTTAACTTCATATCTCAACAAAAAAAGTTCTTCAAATGCTTTATGACATATAACAATTAATCAAATCCGAATTTACCAACTAAAAAATATGATTTCATAGTTTTATTTGCGTTAAGTAAAAACTATCAAACTGATTGTTTCATTTCTTGCTATATCCTAAAAAACAAGGTGATTAAACTGGTATTGACTATGTTCTGAAAAATTTAATTGATTCAATTAGGTCTTTTGATTTTTCAGCTAACTTTTCAGCTTCATGATTAATATCCTTAGATACGTTCTCATTTTTTTGAATAACATCGTTTAAGCTTTCAATAGAGTTTTGAATACTCTCTGCTCCACTTTTTTGATCATTATTAGCAATAGACATGTGCTCAATTAATTCTATATTTTTTATAATTTGTGGAACAATCTTATCAAATAATTCACCTGATTTTTTTGCTGTTTCCATACTTGACGAAGAAACTTTATCAATTTCTTCAACAGACTCCTGACTATTTTTAGCTAAGTTCCGAACTTCTGCAGCAACTACTGCGAAACCTCTACCCATTTCTCCTGCTCTTGCAGCCTCAACAGCTGCATTAAGAGCAAGTAAATTAGTATTTCTAGCAATATTCTCTATAACGTTAGTTTTCGCTACTATTGATTTCATCGAATCAATAGTTTGATTTACGACCAATTTACTATTTTCTATATCCTTATTAAGTTCCTTGGCAATTTTTTCATACGATTGGGTTCTGTTAGCGTTTTCAGATATATTAAAAACCATGTCTTCCATTTTTTTGAAAATATTTTGCGCAGAATTTGTTTGATTATGAGACTGTTGAACTAATAGTGACGAGGCTTCAATCATTTTTGAAGCTACACTTTCCACATCTTCACTTGAGTTATTAACCAACAAAAGAACTTCTCTAAATTTCTTTACCATTTCTTTTAAAGCCTTTTGTGAGTCACCTATTTCTCCATAGGTTTTAATTTCATCATCATCAAGTGTTAAATTTCCAGTTGATAATTTCTTAATATTTTCAGTTAACACAAATAATGGCTTTGTAATAGATTTCACTAAAAAATAGATACAGACAATAGCTAGTAATAAAATAATTAGTGCAATAATTAAAAAATTGGATTGTAATTCATTTGAAAAACTATAAGCCTCCTTTACACTCATTTTGGATATAATCCCCCAATTCAATCCTTGTATATCTAAGCCTGAATAGGATATTAAATGAGGATTATCACCATCACTTATGTATTGTCCTTCTTCACCCTTAAGTGCCCCTTCCACCTTTTTTTCTCCAACTTTTTGATGCCCCATTGACATCTTTGTATTATAAATTTTGGCAATTGTGCTTGGATTTTCGTTAATAGAGACTAAATATTCATAATAAGCTAAAGAGTCTTCAATAAATAATCTAGATTGACTTCTTAATTTCATATCTGATCCAATCATTAGAACTTCACCGGTTTCTCCCATACCATCTCTTTCCCAATCATTATTACCTGTTAATATTTCGCTAATTTTCTTGATTGGAAGCTGTAATGCCAATACTCCAATAAGTTCAGACCCATCATAAATTGGGGTAGAAACAAAAGATGCCGGAGAGAAATAATACGGAAGATAATCTGCAGTATAAACATCATTCGTGCTTTTTGCTTGAACAGATTTTCTAAAAACATTTGCTAAACCAGAATTTTGATTTGGACTAGTAAGTATATTGGTTCCAAAATCGACATCTTTAAACACCGTATAAATAATAAATCCATCTTTATCTATTAGTAGAATATCTAAAAACTCAAATTGTTCTAATAAGTTTTTGAGAATACCATGATAATCATTATGAGGTAAATTATAATTACCTAAACCTTCAAAAGTCATTAATTCTTTTTTGGCATCTGAATTTAAATATTTCTCAGCATGCTTAAGGTCTCCGTTTGATTCTATGTATTTAACAGAATCTACAATTGAAACAACTAAGCTTTGAAATATTAGAGAAGAAGGATGCGTAGGAACGAATTCTAATAAATTGGCTTTTTTTCCTAACCTTTTATCTAAAACATCTCCCATTTCACCTTGGTAAAATAAAAGTAGGTCATTGTTTAATTCCCCAATATCTTTGTAGGTTGGATCTGCCTCATGAAAACCAACTTGCATATCCCTCATTGCGCTAACAACAACAGGGTTTTGTGAAAATGTAATTGCCTGCTTTTGCAATTGACTAAAATAATCTTCAACGTTTCTTTTTTTAAGCTCTTTGGCAGATCTTAAATGATCGAAAGCAGACTCTGTAACACCCTGATTAACAACTTTAATAGAAATAAAAATAACAGAGAGTACTCCTAGGGCAACAAGACCTATCATATAAATACTAATCTTAGCTCCGATATTTAATTTCATCATAGTTTTATCATTTTGTTTCAATCAAATATACTAATAATATCAGCACTAATTCACGAAAAACTCATAGTTTTAAATTCAACACCCTCTTAAATAGGGTTATCACCAAACAGATTTAAGCCTTTAAATATTAACTACTTGCTTATCCGTTTTTTTATTTATGAGCAAATTCAAAGCAATATCTAAACTATACTATCTAATTTATAAAAAAGAAATATAAAGTCCAAAATAAACTATTCTCTACACCCCAATTTAAGCTATTTTAAGTTCAGATTTCACTACCGTTATCTTATAAATATAATATGATCTTGATTCATCACTATTATTAACTTCTCTAATACTTTCCAGCCGTATGATACTGGCTAATTTTCTCTATTCATTTTGATTCTATGTAAATTTAAAATCAGGGATAACAACACAAGCTATATTTTGAATTATTTTAGCCCCAATACTACTAATTAACAACAACTTAAACACACCTTCAATATGTTCTAATAATTGTATTTAATTTACTGTTATATTGTTTGATTTTAATGCTGTTTTTTTATTTGACTCCAAACAAGTGTATTTTAACAAAACTAATCCGTAACAATATGGATAGAAGATTTTTTTTTACAACTTTTTCCACCCAACTATATGGTTCACAGTCAATAGTTACTAACTGCTTTTACTCAAGTCTGTGATTGAATTAAATCTTTCTATAAAACAGGTTTAAAATTGACATTAAAAGGAAAAACCTCCTCATAACAACTACTTAAGGAACATTATGGCATTGCTGAAAAAATAGTTTCCATCATATTCTAAAACCTATAATGCAAACATCGTCAACTTGTTCTTCATTTCCTTTCCAATCTGTAAAAACATTCTTAAGTTTTTCTTGCTGTTCAGCCATTGGTGTTTGCGCAATAGAAAGGATTAGAGCTTTTAACTTCTTAGTCATAAACTTCTTTCCTTTTTCTCCTCCAAACTGATCAGGAAAACCATCTGTTAAGGTATAAATAACATCTCCTTTTACTAAAGGCACTGTTTTTAATGCAAACGATTCTGCATTCTTTTCTCCTCTACCAACAGGCATTCTGTCTGCTTTATACTCTATTAACTCGTTATTTCTAATTATCCAAACAGGGTTATTGGCTGCAGCAAAAGTAAGGAGTGATTTATCGGTATTTAAAACCAATAAGCTACAGTCCATCCCATCTTTACCACCCTCTTTACTCCCATCTTTTTTAAGGCGTTCTACAATTAAGTTACGCGTTACATTTAAAATATGATGCGGTTCAACTTCTGTTTCTACTGCTTTTTCTAAAGAGGATATATTTAAAATACTCATAATTGCTCCTGGCACACCATGACCAGTACTGTCTGCATTTACAATAGAAAAATTACCGTTATTTAATTTACCTGCCCAATAAAAATCTCCACTAACTACATCTTTTGGCTGAAAGAAAACAAAGTAATCTTTTAAATTCTCCTCTAAAATTTCGGTAGTAGCCAAGAAACTACGTTGTATTCTTTCTGCATAATTAATACTATCGGTAATCTCTTTATGCGCTTCTTCTACCTGCTCTTTTTGCGCCCTTATTTCTATAGTTGCTAATTCAACTTCACTCTCCAACTCTTTTTGACGCTCCTTTAATCGTTTGGTTTGCATTTTAATTAAACCCCAAACAAACAAAACTGATAATAAAAAGTAAACAGTATACATCCACCAGGTTCTAAACCAAGGCGGTAAAACGGTAAACTTAAACTCGGTTGGTTCGCTCCATACTCCCCACGGACTTTGTGCTTTTAGTAAAAAGGTGTAATCTCCTTCGCTAAGGTTATTATAAGTTGCTTCGTGTTTTTTTGTTATTGGACTCCACTCATCATCCATACCCTTGAGCATAAACTGGTAGTTTACCATGAAATTACGCCCTGTTTCTATGGCATTAAACTCAAAAGTAAGGGCGTTGTGTTCGTAAGGCAATACTAAATTATCTGGTAAGGGGAACCATTTAGTTATGCCATCAAAGGTTATACCTTCAAAGCGTTGTTGCAAGGTATCTCGTTCTGCTTGGCTTAATACTTGACCATAAGTGGCTATTTCTTGTTGGGCTAAAACCGTACTATCAGCACTGTATAAACTGTAAAAACAAACATCCTCTCCTTTTAAACTCACTTTATTGATGATCACATTAGGCGCTTCAGAACTTTTATTTACCGCATCTAAATTTACCCGAGTAATACCATTAGAACCATGTCCTACCCAAAATACGCCTTTATTATCAATGCAGGTAGCGCCATTATTGTTACCTCCATAATTTATATCTTTTACAGGGTAGCCCGTAAACTGATTGTAAACAGTTCCTTTTACTTTGCTTGTGTTTTTTAATACTGTGGCTACCTCTTCTGCAGACAATACATACAACCCGAAGTTGGTTCCGAGTATCATTCGCCCTTTTTTATCAAATTGTATTGCACCTATTGTCTTATCGGGTAAATCGTTTAAGTACTTTGTAACATTCCTTATATTTATTTCATTTGAGGAGTTAGTAACAGCACTAGACCTAAACTCCACAACATTTAGCCCTAACTGCGTTCCGAACCAAAGGTTTCCGCTTTTATCTTCGGCTAAACTATAAATAGCGTTATTGGCAAGACCTTGTTCTACCGTATAGTTAATAAAGGATTCTCCATCATATTTACTAACTCCGTCATTCGTTCCAAACCACATGTTTCCGCTTTTATCTTCGGCTATACTTCTAACGGAGTTGTTGACAAGACCTTGTTCCATAGTATAGTTCATAAAGGATTCTCCATCGTATTTAGATATCCCTCCGCCATAGGTTCCGAACCACAGGTTTCCGCTTTTATCTTCGGCTATGCTATAAACGGTACTATTGGCAAGACCTTGTTCTACCGTATAGTTCATAAAGGATTCTCCATCGTATTTACTAACTCCGCCATTCGTTCCGAACCACATGTTTCCGCTTTTATCTTCGGCTATACTTAAAACTGTGTTATTGGAAAGACCTTGTTCTACCGTATAGTTCATAAAGGATTCTCCATCGTATTTAGATACC
>CAJWVX010000026.1 GCA_913048175.1 uncultured Flavobacteriales bacterium
GTGAAGGTAACGGAACATTATTAGCTGTTGTTAACCAATTAGATAATATAAAAGCCCCACCTCCTGTTCCAGCAGAAGTTTTATTTATAGTTAAAGGGATTTTCACACCCGTGCCTGTTGTCCATGGCACGGTATAATTGCCAGTAACCGCGGCCATATTCCATTTAATTACATCCAACTCATCTTCGGACACTATATTACCACCCGATCCAGTTGTAATTAGTGCATTCGTATTACTATTCGCCAGCACTAAAAAAGCACTATTATCTATTACAACAAATCCGTTGTTATTAATAACCACCCTGGCTTGAGAGTATACCAAAGTTGTAATTAAAATAAATAATGTAGCTATTAATATTCTTTTCATAATTATTTATTCCCTTGTAATTGTTCAACGATTTTCTCTAATCTTTCTATTCTTGTATTTTGAGCTTCAATTTCAACTTCCTGCTCTTGTATTGCGTTAGTTAATACAGGAATTAATCCGACATAATTAACAGTACTATACTTCATCTCTGCGTTATTATAATCTAAATCAGGACCATTTTCTTTCATAACAGGAACTGAGTTTTTAGCTACTAAATTAGGCAACAATTTATCTACCTCTTGAGCAATAAAACCATAATTAAGTTTGGTTGAGTTTGCATTAATATCATTACCTTCTTTAAAGTTATAACTCACAGGGTTAAGAGCTTTAACGACATCAAGTCCACCCATTAATTTTGTTACATTCCTTTTCAATTCATTATCACTTATTACAAAATAGTTGAGTGCTAAAATATTATCAAGTGTAACTATACCCCATTGATCGTTACCAGAATTAGTCGCAGTCATAAGCGCTAAGCTACCATGAGTTGTGTTTTGCTGTAGTGCATATATTGGAGAACCTGTACCGTTAGTAATCGCTTCGATAGTATTATATCCATTTGTTGCGCTATTAATAATAGCATCAAACGCACCTCCTTCATTTGCATTTAATTGAGATTGAAGAACATCAGTCGCTCCTATAGCTGTAGCCTGTATTATATCAACAACATTAGTTGGTGTAGTGGTTTTGACACCAATCCTATTGGTTCCTGCATCCACAAAAAACATATTAGAGTTACCACTAGATTCAATTCTAAAGTCATTATTTGCTAGACCTTGTTCATTAAAAATTGAAGTACCCTTACCGTGTAATCTAATGTTATATGCGTTATTTTCATAAATATCAATAATACCATCATCAGAATCATCATAAATTCTCACTAAAATATCACCTGCATCAACAGAACCATCTCTCAAATAAATATCATCAGAATGGTAAGATTCTCCAAAAACATTAAAAGCTCCACCAGAAGCAGCTGTACCTATTGAGACTCTGTTTAATCCCGCATTAACAAATAACATATTTGCATTCAAATCAGATTCTATTCTAAAGTCTCTATCAAACCCTTGCTGATTAAATATAAACTGTGTATTTGCATCTAAATCTACCGCAATACCACCATTTTCATAAATTCTTAAACGCCCGTCATTTCCATCATCAGTTAAACTCATTAAATTATTTCCTTGAGTATTCACATCTTTCCAGTAAGTATCATCTCCAAAAATAGAAACTCCATCATCTCTAACCTGAAACATATTAACTCCATTATCTTGCACCGTAAAATCTCCTGTACTATTTAGGTTCACATCTAAAGAAAAAGTACTTTGAGTAATAGTTGTATTTTCCACTAAAGGGCCACCCAATCTTATTTCACTTGCTCCTGTATTATAATAAAGTCCGTTATCGACATTCGCTCTACTTAGAAATTGAATCCAATCATTACCATCCCAATAATAGTAGCCTAAGCCTGTGGCTGCATTGGTATTGTACACTAACAAACTAGTTGTTGCTCCACCTGTTACAGGAGCTATAGTTGCTAAATTGGCAATATTCACTCTTGGTATTAGCAATCCTTTATTTGCGCTATTAATATCTAATATCGCATCATCTACCGGAACAGCACCCGTAGCGTTTATACCAACATTTTGGGCATTTAATCCAGTACTAATTAATAGTAAAACGGAAAACATTAAAAAATTCTTCATAGTCTCTTATTTGTTGTTACATCGTAATATTACATCAATTAGACGAAAAAAAAGTAAAATAGTTACTTTTTTATTATTATTTAATATGTTACTTACAAGTTAACCGCTACCTTTTTTAGCATCTATTTTAATGACTCTAAAATAACCTTACACTTTTTTACAGACTTACTGTTATTTCTCTTTTATAATATCTTAACTTATAGGTTGATTAATCCTTTTTGATTGAGACTAATTTGTGTTAAAGATTCTTTTTGTCCTTCTTTAACCTAATAATTTTGAGAACTTAAGCTTAACGTCAGTGATAAACATAATAGGAAACTAGTAAATTTATTCATTTTTTTATTTTGGTTAATCTAGGCCACTTAGAGTTAAAACTCTAAATGAGAATTTCATCATTATCAATTTTTGCCAGTACTATTAACCTAAACAACATAATAAAAATGAAAACATGTTAAATATACAGATTTAATCGTAAATATACCTAGTTCTATATAAGATAAAAACTGTTTAAACGAAAAAAAATAAGATATTATTAAAATAAGGATTGAAGGAACTATTTAGTCTCTACCTGCTTTTCTGACAAAAGCTCAATTGCATCTATATAAATGCCTTCAAATTCTTTTGGAGTTTTGCAGTAATAAGCTAAACTCTTATTAAATTGATCTTCAGAAATATTAAATTCTTTGTAAACTTGATTATACAATTCTTGAGAATTAATAGTATCCTGTGAAGTAAATTTCAATTTAATTAATGCTTGAGTTAATTCAATCTCAGAAACAACCTCAACCATCAACTCTCTTTCTATTAAATACTCTGGCAATACTTTTCCCTCTTCTTTGCAAGAAGCAAGAAAAAAAAAGGCTATAATTATATATTTTAAATAAAAATTCATTCTAAAAGAAAACCCTATCCTTTAAACAGAATAGGGTTTAAAAATATTTCATATATATGATTAAACAGCTGCTTCATTAGCTGATTTAATTGTTTTTGCAGCTTCTAACATTTTCTCAATCATTCCTGTCCCGAATTCTCCATCAATAACATCTCTAACTTCAAATATTTCTGCACCTATTTCTGCCTTGTATAAAAAATGGTTTTGAGTTTTAACTCCTGCATCAGGAATATTTTGAGAATAGATTAATGCTTTTTCTTCTTCTTGTAGAATTTCAGAAGTAAATACTAAATCTTCTTGCAAATCGGCTTTTAACAAAGCCAAATCAGCATCACCATACATTATCTCTAATCCAAAGCCTGTACCAACAACAATTTCTAAAGCTCCTCTTTCTGTTAAAGTAACTTCAGGATTTCCGTGAATATCTGCCTGAGGAACCATAACTGTTAAGTTAAACCCCCACTCAGTTAAATCTAACGTTTCATATCCTTTTAAAACAACTTTTTTCACTTTGTCTTCAACAGGTTCCTCTACCCCTCCGCAAGAAGCTATTGTTAAACCAATAATTGCTACAAATAAATAGGCTATTTTTTTCATCAGAATACTTTTTTATTTATTAATGAAAGCAAATATAATTTAAAAAATTAAACCATGGAAATTGCCTTACATATGTTATAAACATATATGCTATCTAAACCTTATTATTCAACCCTTAAACGAACACCCTCCGAATGAGAAGAAAATTCTGGAGCATACATACTTTGTATGCTTGTTACCCCATTTGAAAAGTTACCCAACATATTTACTCTCAACTCATACTCAAATACATAAGTTCCCTTTCTTAAATAATCGAAAAAGAAATTAGTTGAGGCATCTTTTGTACTTTCATAGTAACCTAAACCATCTTGATAACGATACCCAGAAAATACATTAATCGGTTCTAAACCAGATGCTCTCATATCTTTCATGTGCACATATTCCATATTTCTATCCACTCTTAATTCAATTCTAACTTTAATTTTATCTCCTGGTTTTAATTTTGTCCCTTCAATTATTGGAGCGATAACTGGTCCAGTATCCGAATTACGTTGCACAAACAATTTCTTAACTAACTTTAAAGGAGTTTCAGCAGATGTAATTTTATCTAAATCTTCAAAATATTGCCAATACATAGCTCCCCAAGCAACTCCGTCATCTTTTTTAGATACCGTTACATTTCCCATGTTTGATTTAATAGCCGTTTTATTCCAAGATGTTTTAAAATAACCCGTTCCAGCCTCCACCTTATCACCATCCATTTTCTTAGGATCAATAGTTTCATTTCCTACTCTAATTTCAACGAAGTTATCGCTTGCTAACAATTCTGTCCCTCTTAACAATAAAGCATAACAAGCTTCGGCAGTTGCCTTCGTGGTTTTCCAATCCTGTGTTTGCTTTTGCTTTAATAACCAGACTTTCATTGCTTCAACACTTTCTGTATCGTTTACAACCTCATCAAAAGCTTCAATCAATAAAGCTTGAGTTTCAATTGGTGCTTGATACCAATAATAGCCTCCATTGTTCTCTTTCCAATACATCCCTAACTCCTCATGGTTGATGGCATTTTCTTTAAGCGAAGTAATAATTTTTTGTTCAGTATGCACACCCGCTTTATTAGGTTTGTTTCTATATAAAGCCAGGGCAATCATACCTTGCATATATTTACTCTTGCTTAACCAGTATTTTTCTGCTTGTTTAAGATAATAACTATAGGCTTCCTTATTTCCTGAACTAATTTCTATGTCAGTCAGAAAATAACTTCGAGCATACAAATATTGAATCGTTGAATTATTTAAATTATTCTTTTCCAAATCAACTGTATGGTTTTTTAACCAATTATAATCATCTTTAATTCTATCATCCAAATAACGAACCGCTTTAACAACCATATTCCAAGTCTTGTTATCTTTTCTGATATTCTTAACTCCTAAATGATCTAAATGCCCCATACCCATAACAATATGTTGAGTCATATATCTGCTCTCAGACATCCCTTTAAACCAAGCCCAACCTCCATTAGAAACTTGCAATTGTTGTAATTTTTTTAAAGATTTACCTAATTCATTATTCATTCGGTTTAAATCAAACAATAAACCAACCCGTTTTTTCCTTTCACTTTCATTTTGCGAATTCAAAACCCAAGGAGTTTCCTCTAAAATCAATGACTTAAGTTCTTGATTTTTCTCCAAATTAGATAAGAAAGCCTCTGGACTACTATTTTTCCAACTCTGAAAAACTGCAGCAATTTTAGGGTTTGAATTTGCAACATGAGAAGCAATTGAATTCGCATAAAAGCGACTAAAAGTTTGCTCTGCACATTCATAAGGATACTCCATTAAATAGGGTAATGATTGAATTGCATACCAAGCGGGATTTGATGTAAACTCTAGCGTTAACTTGTAATTTTTTAAAGTTTTTGATTTATTATTAATCAACTTTTCAAACTTAAAATCTTTTGTTTGATTTCCTCTAATTGGTAAAGGCATAGATTCTGTGACCAACATTCTATTTGTTAAAACAGGAATAGCCATCTCTTCCCCATCACTAAATTTACCTGATTGAGCAACTACTTTATAAGTAATAGCCGAATAGCCTTCTGGTATCTTAATACTCCAATTTACCGAAGTACTTTTCCCCTTATTAATTTCAAAAGGTTTTGTTCCAGATTCAGTTAGTATTTTTTCAGAAATCAATTGCATTGTTAAAGCATCATAAAAGAAAACCTTAGCTTCTCCTTTCAAATTCTTCTCAGAAAGATTAGTGATTTTCGAACTAAAACTCATACTGTCTCCTTCCCTAAAAAAACGTGGCGCATTCGGATAAACCATCAATTCTTTTTGTGTAACAGTTTCATTAAAAAGCATTCCTGTTTTTAAATCTTTTGTATGCGCCAAGCCCATAAATTTCCATCTAGTTAAAGCTTCAGGAATTGTAAAATTTATAATTATCTCTCCCTCTTTATTGGTAGTTAAATGTGGATAAAAGAAAGCCGTTTCTGCAAAGTTCTTTCTAGCTTTCACTTTATCAATATTCTTCCCTTCAGACTGGTCATTTGACTCTTCACCCTCTAAGACAAATTCCTCAACATCGTCTAAAATTGATATTTCTTCATTATTCTCTGCTTTAGAAGCATCTCCTTCTGAAAATAACTCCCCCTTCATCGGAGCTCGAGAATTCGTCATCATGGGTAATGCCTCTGACATTTCCATTCCGTTCCCAATCTGATTATAATTATTTCGGTAATACCTTCTCCCAATAGAATATCCAAACCAATTTAATCTATCATAATTCTTCCTTTTTGTGTTAGAGATATACCTATTCCAATTTAACTCCATTAACTCAGAGTTAGAAGTATAAAAAGAAGAGTTGCTTCTCCAATCCTTACTAGTCTTGTTATAACTCAATAAATCCAAATTCCACGAGTTTGGTTTGAAAACATCTAAAGAAGCGTCATACATTGTTGCGACCATTTCTGCAGCGACTTTCTCACCCTTCTTTCCTTTTATTTTAATTTTCCATTCTTCTTTTTGTCCTGGCAACAATTTATTTCGAAAAGTCTCAAATTGAATATCCAGCATTTTATTAGTATGCGGAACATTAACTGTTGATGAGTAAATGAAATTTCTACCGTGTTTTACAAAAGTAAAGTGAACTTGAAAATTACCACGATATACCTCTTTTATAGGGATACTTATTTTCTTTTGTGTAGCATTAATATTAATCCATTCCTGATGTACGATTTTATTTTGATGTTCAATCTCATACATCACTTTAACATCTTTAGCAGCCGAACCAATTAGAAATTCAGCTTTTTCGCCTGGTTCTCCTTTCTTTTTTAAAGGAGAAAACCAACCAATTTTATTAATTGGAACTTGCTTCTCATTTTCGCTATAAACAGTAAAGTATTTAATTTCTTTTACTTCTTCTCCATACTTGTCATTTGTAATCGCTTCTAAAACATAAACTCCCGAATTCCATTTTGGCAACATATACAATTCTAAAGATTGTCTTTTTTCTGTGTCAAAATCGTGATCATAAACCTTGCCATTTTTCTCCCATTTGTATTGATTATTTTCATCCTCATAAACATCTAATGGAAAATCTCTTGTATAAACTTCTTTAGAAATATATTTTTTATCTCCATTTTTTAAAAGTGATGAACGATAATAATTCATAGGCATCTTCAAGGACCAAACCTTAACATTTCCTTTAGAAAACTCTGGTTGACCATTTAAATTATTGGTTAAAAGACGAAATGTATCAACCTTATTTTTATTCAGTTTTTCAGGAATACCAACCTTAATATTCAACGCCCTATAACCAACAGAAACATTAGTTTTAGCGCTATGTGTTTCTCCGTTAACATCTACAACATCCGCATAAACAGTATAAGAATATGTTGGAGAAAACTCCTTATTTACTGATTTATCCGCCTTAGCAATAAAATCAATATTGTACTCTCCATTATCATCTGTTTTGATTGTTCCATTTTCAATCTCCATTTCAGCCGACTGAGGCCAATAACCATAACGGTGAAAACACGAATATGAAAAACGCGCATTTCTAACTACTCTATAATTAACTTGAGCAGCATCTAAAGCTGCACCAGAATACGTTTTAGCTAAACCAACAATATTCACTTCGTCTCCTAACTTATAACTACCTTTAGTTGGATTAAATTTAACTTCAAACTTTGGCCTTTTATATTCCTCTACCGAAAAATATTTAGACCCGTTCTTATCAGAAATGTGCATTTGCCCGTTTAACCCATTATCAGGAGTAACAAAAGATCCACTGTAAGTTCCATATTCATTTGTAACCAAATTCAACTCACTTATTTTTTGATTATTAACATCATAAAGTTCTACAGTAGATTTAAAATTTATTTTAATATTATTATTCTTTAGGTGATCCGTTTCTAAAACAATTCCTTTAAAATAAACTGTTTGTCCTGGCCTATAAATTGCTCTATCTGTAAAAAAGACAGTTCGTGTACTTATCTTTTTCTGAGGTTCGCTGTACTTATATTGATAGTAAGAGTCTTGGGTATTTAAACGATCCTTGTCAATAAAAAAGTCAGCATAAATATTGCGATACTCTTCAGACGGTTTAACCGAGAAATTACCATTTTCATTAGTAGTTTTTGTTCCAATATATTTCCATTCATACGTACGAGATGTGTAACTATAATTTTCATAATACAATTTAGCCGTTACACCTTTTAACGGAACTCCAGATTCTCTGTTCAATACAAAAAACTCAACCCCTCCACTATTGGAAGCTCTAGTTAAATAACTTAGGTTTGAAACCCAAAATGGAGTTACAGCAACGGCTTCATTTTTTATAGAAAACTCAATGGAAGAAGATGTCAATAATATATAAAACCCTAATGGTAACCCATCTATTTTAAATTCTCCTGAATGAGATTGGAAATCGCCTTCATTTTGTAAGTCTAAATCCCATTCTTTTACTTTTTCACTCTCAACAATGTTTTTAAACCTGATATCTTTTTTGCTATTTCTATTCCATTTCTTATAATCATCAAAGTCAACCTTTACCAATCTAAAGAAAACCTTATCTATATTTTTAAAAGTAATATTAGCTTTAAGAGGAGTATTGGGAGTATTCACTTTCTCTGCAACTACACTTAGTTGCTTCATCTTTATTTGATTTTCTAAAACTCTACATTGATCAGCGCCATAAGAATCAGGAAATTTGTTAATCGCACTTATACAAAGATTAATAGCTTTTTTCAATCGCCATTTATAACCTTCAGCCTCAACAGCCTTGTATTTAGCTCCTGATCTTTTATGCGTTTTAGCTAATTCAAATACTATCTCAGTAGATGAAGAGAAATCACTAAACTTATCATACAATAGACTTAAAGATTTAAAATATAAAGAGTCTTCATCTTGAAAAACAGCATTACTTTTTACAAACTTTAAACGTTTTAAATCAACATCAATTAATGCTCTAGGAGTTGTATCGTTAAGATGATTAAGTGTTAAGTTTTGAAGTGTTTGTAGCGCATGAAACTTTAAAGAAGAGCTATCTTTGGTGTAAAGATCAATTTTAGCAAAATTTTTATACGAACTCAAATAGTGAGAACTATCCATTACAAACTCATAAGCTGGCTTGGTAACACTTGCCTGTTCATTCATAAAAAAATCAATCGCTCGATGAGCTAAAAAATCATATAAAAATGGTCTATAATGGCTAGCGCTATCTACAATAATAATTTCAGAAAATGTTTCTGTTGGAGTACGCTTTAAACTTTCTATATTTTCTATGGAAAGTAAATACTGTTGTGTAGTCACTTCAATAATTTTATTCAAACTCCAAGTTAAAATATCATCATTTTTAAAATCAACTGTAGTTGTTCTATTCTGAAATTTCCATCTATTACGTTGGTAATATTGCCAGTACATTTCTGCAATAATTGAGTGTATTAATGGATCAGCTGGATAAGATGATTTTGTTGCTTCTAAAGTTAATTCTTTAATAGTTTTTACAAATACATCTTCCTCTATATAAGATTGTAATTTAGCTTTTATAATAAGAGCTTTTATTAATTGCTCATGATTCTCTTCATCTTCTGCTTTATTAAGAATGGTTTTAACTTCCGTTAATGCAGATTTTGTAAGTCCATTCTGCTCTAAAGAATCAACCTTTTTCCAATCCGTTTTATAGACATCTCCTTTGGCATAAATCAATAATGGTTTTCTACCCTTACTTTCCTTATCTACAACATTTATAGAAGAACAACCATAAAAGAGACTCCCTATAAATAAAATTGATACAATAAAATATGTGTACTTGAATCTCATAATCTAACTCTTAGTTTATATAAAGAATACTCCAACAAAAGAGGTTCATTTATGTATAGATGCTTCATTCATTAAAATTGCATAAAAAAAACTCAAAAAAAAACCCCGAATTTCTTCAGGGTTCAATTTTCAAATATGAGGATAATTTTATTGTAATTTAAAATTAATTGGCAAATTATAAGAAACACTTACTGTTTTCCCTCTTTGTTTTCCTGCTTTCCACTTAGGCATAGCTTTAACAACTCTAACAGCCTCTTTATCTAATAAATCATGAACCCCTCTTAATATTTTAATATCTCTAATTTCACCATTTTTACCTATAGTGAAATTTACATATACTTTACCTTGAATTCCATTAGCTTTTGCTGCTGGAGGGAATTTAATATTCTTCCCTAAATATTTGAACATTTCCTTTTGTCCACCAGGAAATTCTGGCATACTTTCAACAATTGTAAAAACTTCCTCTTCTACAATTTCCTCTTCTTGTTCAAACTCTTCTACAACCTCATCAACATCAATCTCCGTATCAATTTCAATATC
Source organism: uncultured Flavobacteriales bacterium (assembly GCA_913048175.1). GTDB lineage: Bacteria > Bacteroidota > Bacteroidia > Flavobacteriales_E > Vicingaceae. The sequence continues at coordinate 10,372 of CAJWVX010000026.1, forward strand.
TTCAACCTCAACCTCATCCTCAACAATTTCAATAATTTCTGGGGCAGCTGGTGGTGGTGGTGGTGGTGGTGGTGGTTTATTTTGTTCTGTAATAGGAATAATATCTTCTTCCTCTTCTTCAACAACGAGTTGTCCTAATTCAGAAGCTTGTACATCATAAAATTTCCAGTTTACCATAGAGTAAACAATAAACAATGATAATACCAGTCCTGCAAGAGTAAATGTTCCTCTTAACTTTTCTAAATCCGCTTTTGGGTTCTTTTTTGGTTCCATAACTTTAATTTTCTTGGTTATAAAATTAATAAAATTTCAGTTGTTATTTATAATATTCTCTTCAATCTATTTATCGGTAAATAATTAAGTATTATCGGAAGAATAAACACTCCAACAATAGTTCCTAATGCATTTGCAAAAAAATCATACCAATTACCACTTCTGTTAATAAAGATGTTTTCCTGTAATATTTCCATAAAACCACCATACATAATCCCAAAAAAAACAATTTTAAGCATCAAAATTAAACGATTATTCTTGTCTATAAATTGTTTAATAAAAGGAAAACATAAACTAAGAGATAGTATTAAATACATAAATGTATGCACAAACTTATCTAGTTGCCAAGCAGAAATTTTAGGCCCCTGTTTTCCTGGAAAACCACTTAATACTGCAATGACTACTAACCATGCTATTGCAGGAAGAAAAAGTTTATATCTTATCCAAAGAGTCATTAATCTCATTTATATAAAAATCCGCCAAGGCGGATTTTTATTAATTCAGAAAACTGGAATAGTTTATCCAATTAATTCTTTGTATTGATCAGCGGTTAATAACGTATCTAATTCACTTGCATCAGAAACTGCAACCTTAATCATCCAACCGTCTCCATAAGGATCATTATTTACAGATTCAGGAGTAGATTCAATAGCTTCATTAAAAGCAGTAACCTCTCCAGAAACTGGCATAAACAAGTCCGAAACTGTTTTAACAGCTTCAACTGTTCCAAAAACTTCGTCTTTATTCAACGTTTCCCCTTCAGTTTCAACCTCAACGTAAACAATATCACCTAACTCTCCTTGAGCAAACTCTGTAATACCAATAGTAACATTGTCACCTTCAACTCTAATCCATTCATGATCTTTGGTGTATTTTAATTCTGCTGGAACATTCATATCTTTTATTTTTAAATTTTATACTTATTTTATCTTGCTAATTTATAACTCTCAATTGCTATTTCCAAATAGACTATTGAGTTAATGTAAATCTTAAACTTATACCGGCATTTGTATTAGATGTAGGAAAGTTTGTAGAAATAAATGGCTTAGTAGAAACATAATCATAAAATGCTCTAATATTCAACTTTGCACTTACGCGGTAATCTCCTGTAAGCTTTACAGATAAAACCCTTTGCCCAGCAGTTAATTGATTAACTTCTTCAACAATTTTACGAATTATAGTGTTATTATTCCTTATACCAACATCTATTCTAGTATCAAGGTTTGCAGTTTTTTTAAATAGCCTTACATTCCTAAATTTATATCCAGTACCAACAGACCATTCGCTACCTTTTACTTCTGTTATCTGGCTATTTGCCATACTCATAGAAGCACTTCTATCTCTTTTATATTCAACTTTTAAAAGCATGTTATTATTTAAAGTCATATCTACTCCCAAAAGTGGTGAATACCGCTCAGAAATAGACACTGTTGCGATTTGGAGGTCGGGAATAAAATCTCCGTTAATATCTCTTGCCTCAGGGTCTCCGTTATTTTCATTTACATTATATAATAAATTCGAAGTAAATGATCCATAATTCAATGTTGACTTATAAGAATGACTTAATGTAAACTTCTTAAACAATCTATTTATAAGTGCAATTTTACTTAAACCGTCATACGTAATTCTCCAATTGGGCAATGGAATGTATTTTGTAAATGATTTTATAGAAACTTTATCTCCACTTTTACCAGAATAAGCTGCAATAAATGTAGGAATTAATACCTCTTGAGAAGTACCACTGTAACCGTCAGCATAAGCTCCATTAGAGACAATTGAATTACCGTTTTCATCTCCTAATCTTTGAGAAACTTTCTTTCTTTCATCTAAGAAATTCCTGAATACTTCGGATGATTTATCCAAATCATCATCCCCAAGAAATGAAGTTCCAAATGATAAAAATGACATACTAAAATTACCTGTTTCGACTGGATCAACTAAAAAATAATCAAACCCAGCTTTATCATCTACATCATAAGCAGTTCCATTAGAAATTGTATCAATATAATTTTCATCTACTGCAAAAAACTGTTGAGCCAAATTACTCGAATATGTTCTGTTAGCTGTTAATTGAATTCTTAAAGTCTTAAAAGGCCTAATTGTAGCTCTTATATTGTAAGTTTCCGAAAAGGTTGTTGCATAATTATATAACAATCCTGTAGAATCGTTATTAATCAACCACCCTTCGTTCGCAGCTCTTAATGCAAATTCATCTTCTTGAATTCCTGATATAAAATTAAATCCAGGAGCTTTAAAATCAGGGTTAGCTCCTAACAATTGTGTCTCTTGATTATATCCTGGCAATAACGTACCTCTATTTTTTGTATATGTTCCATTAATATTCTTCAAACTCATTAGGGTTAACCAAAATTGATCCATTGGTTTTAATGGCAATATTTTTCTCCATAATTCAACCTTAGTTGTATCTGAATCTTTAAATTTTTTCAAATCAAACTTAATTTCTGCTGGAGCAGAACCATTCTTCCAACCTCTTATAAGAGCATTTTGTGCTTTAGTCTTGTTTCTATCAGGTTTTTGTGCATTTAGAGCTCTTCTTTTTTGTCTTTCCTTGGCTCTCTTATTCACCTTCTTAAGGAATCCAATTGAGTTGTGAAGCTTAGTCATATTAAACTGAGAGTTTGCAGAAACTGTATTTGAATTTTGTATTGTATGCCCTAAACTATCAGATCCTATAGGGGAACGCTGCCAATCATAATCTCCAGAATATTTTGTAGTTAAGGTTATAAAATTAAAGCCTGGAATTTTATTAATTGGTACCTTATAGTTAAAATTAAAATTATGATGATAATGGGTATTGGTTCCAAAATCCATAATATTAGCTCCAATAGTATCTCGCCATGAGTTGTATTCATCTTCATAAGCATTATCAACCCTACCCCTTGTATCAACCCCATTAAAAGTCAAAGGCTCTTCAATTGTAGCATTATTGGTGGCATTAAAATCAAATTTTAACGATTTCGTTATATCATATTTCAAACCATAAACTCTATTCCAATAAAAATGTTTCTGAAAATATGTTGGTAATTCAAAATAGAACCCTGTATTATTTCTTGCTCTTCTTTCAGAATACATTCTATCCATATCTGTTTGAAATGACAATTGTTTTGGTGCTAAATAAAAGTTAAAGTCTTTAATCAATTTAAATCCTTTTTTCTTTGCAAACTTAGCTTCAGAAAAGGGCTTGTAGTTTTTTGGCTTTAACCCAAACGAATATCCAAAACCACCTCTATAAGTTTTCTTGTTATCAAACTCAGTATTTATATCTCTATATTTTGTTTCGGAATAACCATAATTAAAAGAGAAGTTTGAAATATCATAAAAATGTGATTTCTTCTGATCTTTCGGCTTCAATTTCCGAACATTTGTAAACGTTATACTTTTTCTATTTGTAACCTCTTGAGTTCGCTCTCCTATAGAATCTCTTGCACTTTGAGATAACACTTCATTTTGGAGTAACTCTTTCAACTCCAAATCTGGATCTAACGGATTATATCTTGGAGTAACAACCCCTTGAGAGATATTGTAATATACAGGAATACTTATTCCAATCTTTTCTGGAATAAACTTCCCTAATTCAACACTTGTAGAAATATCATAGCTCTTTTTTGTTTCCTGTTGTCTTTCATTCAATTTTTGTTCAACACTTCCAAATCCTGGAGTACTATAATCTCCAGCTATAGTCACATTACCTAAATCAGCTATTTGTGCTGTAACTCTACCTACAGTTGCCCATCCACCCTCATTATCAAATTCGGACATTCGCAATTCATTCACCCAAACTTCAGCACACTTTTCCTGCCCATCGTCTCCTGGATTTATTGGACTTTGCTTAGGGTTTCGTATTCCAATCATGAAAACTCTGACATCTCCAAAGTTTGGATTCCCTTTTATTCTCATCGTATTTCCACCATCCTTCTTCTCGTAAGGCTTTATTAACTGAACACCACTTGTAGCATCAGAAGTTAAACTATTCCTTAAAACCTTCAAATCAGTAAATTTAGAAAACTGTAAATCAATATCATTTGCCTCTGGCCAAACTACATAACGATCACTTTCATTGGCGTTATTATCAGTGCTATATGATCCTTCGGGAGTAACAGTTAATGGCACTTCATATTCATAATAATTGTTATCAAAATCAGAGCCCATCCTAATAAAAACTGATAAATCGTTATTTTCTAATGGCGTAGTTGGATCACTCTCTTCAGCATGAATAAACATTTTTAAACGTTTATAACGTCTAATATCAATATCCATTATTTTATATGTACCTCTTGCATCTCCATCTTTCAACCTACAAACATCTAATACTAATGATTGTTCATTTAATTGCTGAACATTACCTCCCGTAGAGGGGTTAGGGTTAAGTTCTCTATCAATACCTGGAGGAATAATATAGTTTACTGGGGTTTTTGAACTATTTTCTTCAACATTTACTGCCGCAACATCAAAAGTAGTTTCATCATCATCACTCCCTATAAAATCACCAGGACTTAATAAGCTTCCACTATACTTTCGCCACTCTCCACGTACTAATTCTAATTTAGCAAAACGCAGCACTACCTCCTTATCAAAACCTTTCACTAACATTCTCATAAATCGAATAGATTTAAAATCCTGAATATTTCCAATAATATTTTCAGGTTCTCGAATAGGAATTTTAAATTGATACCAATTAACTGTTTTTGTAGTTCCATCAGCAGTTTTTACACTTGTTTCTAAAACATTTGTAATGTAATTATTACCTACGTTTGAAACATTTACTTCTGATGGATTCATGTTTATCGAATATTGAAAATAATTCTCTCTGAAATCTAAATTATTATTCCCATTAATATCCTCTATATCAGGCCTTGTAGTTGCAGCAGAAGTGTAGTCAGAATTAGGATCTTGAGCAGGAGTATTTGAATTTCCATCAACTCCATTATGATCCTTATAACGATCTAAAATACTTAGTGTTTGAGCATCATAATCAGTACCTCTATAATGGTGATGGTTATCTGCAGAGGGATCTGAGTTCCCATTAGCATCAGTGTAAGCTGAAAAATCTGGAAAGAAAAATGATTCGTCAGCATCATTTAAACCGTCTAATCCAATATCCTGAAATGGTCTAGTCGCTTCATTATTATCAAAAGCATTTACTAGAGCTTGAACATTAGGAACTCTTCCCCAAACCGTAGTATCAATAAGATTTTCATTTGAAGCATCAATAGCTGTTAAAGGCATGGCATTTTCAACAGATTTTCTATCATCTTTTAATATATCCTCTGATATATCTCCTAAGTTAAAATACAATTTACCTCCAGAATGGTTTGGATCTCCATCTACATCATCAAAAGGATCCATCATCCAAAACTGAATAAATTCAACATTTGAAGATTCAAAATCGGTTGTTTCTACTTTTCTCATGATCCCTGCCCAACGTGTAGATGGGTTATTTAAGGTCGCTCCATTATTTGTTGTTCCAGCTCCAACCCCCAATCCATCATCAAAATTATACGGACCTCTTTCTGTTGGGTAATACGCTAAATCAAATACGGAAATATTTTGAGTTGTTCCATTTTGCGCAGATTTAAAAGGGAAAACTTCTGTTTGCAAAACCTCTCTAGAATAATGGTTTGATTGAGTTATTGGGTCATCAGAAATATGTGTTGGAGTTCTAGAATCATTTCTCCAAAACAGTGGATCAATATTATACCACGCCAGTTTTGCTCGATTTTGTCCATATTGTAAAGTATAAGAAAGAGCACCAACACCTTCAGGAAAAAGCGAAGGTTGACCTTGTGGTGTACTGGCTAATTTCCATTGAGAAATCGTTCTCATATCAATAGAGGACTGACTTCCCTCAAAATCATCCAAATATGCCGTTCCATCTGAACCAATTGCCCCAGGGTTCCCTGGCAACAACTTGGCAAACTCACCCTCAACGGTTATTGTTGACTTTTCTTTTGTACTATAAATAGGTAATTTATCCGCCCATCTTGTTAAAAAAGGAACTTCGTGAGTATACGTTAAATCAAACCCAACTATAGTGTTATTTATTGGTTCATCACCAATATTAATTTTATTGGTTAAAGGTCTTTCCGATAGTTTTATGGCAGTTCCACCTAGACTAAAATTCTCATTAAATTTATAATCTAATCTTGTTCCCATTAAAGTTTTCGTCTGAATATTAAATAAAGACTGACTCTCTAATGATATTTTTATTGGTGTTCCAGATTGCAATATCCCATCATTTATAATTCTAACTCTTCCTAAATTGTAATCTACCGTATAATCTACATTTTCTGTCAATGCAGCTCCGCCTGCAGTTACAGAAACTGAACCTTCAGGAATATTTAAGGCATTTAATGAAATATCAGAACTAGAAGAAGAAGAATATTGACCTTTAATAACAAATCTATTTTTAGATGCATCTTGTTCAGCTAATGTTTGTGTAGTTTGATAAAGGGAGTCAAACACAAATTTATTTGCAATTGTTTGATTTGAGAACTTACTCCTTAAATGAGAGCCAAACGGTTCTAATACTGGAAAATAAACTCGACCGTTATTAGAGTTTATTGTTACACCATTAATATAATCAAACACCCCATCAGGACTCAGTTGATTACTTGTATTTAATCTATCTAAATTCAAAATACTAATTAATGGCAATCCATTTACTTCTCCTTCAGGAATAAAAGGTATCTGAACTCCAGAGGCAGGATTATTGTAGAAAACATCCAAATAAAAATCAGTGGCAGAAATATTAAATGCTCCTAGGGCATAAACATTTTTCATCATTAAATCCCAAGTTGGAATAGTGGTATTAATACTAGTTCCTTTAAGAAGTTTAACAAATAGACCCTCAGTACCATTTACACCATCAGTAGAAAATTCTCCAACTTGAAAGACCTGACCATCCAAGGTATATTGAAATGCAACAGCCAATATATCATCTGAATTTAAAGCAGAGTTTAAAGAAAGATAACCCAACTGAGGGTTTAAAGTATATGCTGATGGGTTTAACAGCCTTGCATTTTCATATTTCTCAAAATCAACACCATTTTCATATCCCCGAGCTTGAAGTTCTTGAGGAGCTTCAACAAATCCTCTAAGCTTTGTAGTATCATAAACATTCGTTAAATTGAAATATAAGTCGTTAGCATTATTATCAGCATTTGATAATGTATTATCAAATACCAAACTGCTTTTATAAATATTTGGTGTACTTTCCCCCAAATCCATAAACCCAATTACATTTTTAACCGGATCATTTACTGAATAATTTCTATTTGAGATCCAAACTTCAACCTTGGTAATAGAGGCTCTAGAGGTCACAATTGGTGGCGTTGACAAAGAATTCTCATACGTATCTCTAAAATAGTGCGATAGAAAATAATGTTTGTTTTCCTCATAATCAGACGCCTCTTTTTCGAACTTCTTAATTTGCGCTCCACCTTGCACATTAATTTCTTTCTTCTCTCCTTTCTCTTGAGATAATACACTTGTTACAGTCAACCTTCCAAACCTCAATTCTGTTTTCACACCAAAAAGAGTTTGACTTCCAGTAATTAATTGACCTTTAAGTGGCAGAGAAACATTACCTGCCTCAATTTTTTGAATAATTTCATCTTCGTAACCAGTATATTCTATTTTCATTTGATTTTCAAAATCAAATGTTGCTTCTGTGTTATAGCTAGTAGTAATTTTTAACTTTTCTCCAATATTACCTACAACGTTTAATTGAATTTGTTGATTAAAATCGAAAGTTGTAGTACTCCTCTGATTAGCTGGTAATGCTGGATTATCCCTTGTAGAACGATTAATTCCAAATGAAAGCTCTGCCGAACCTTGTGGTCGGATATCTATTACGTTACCTCCAAAAATTCGATCAAAAGCCTCTCCTTTAATTGTTAACTTAGGTCTAAATCCTTTCGTCTGATTTATATCATCTGCTGCCGATTTTTGTTTCCAATAATCTTGTAAAGATTGTTTAGAGTCATAGTTGATATACTCATCAAAATCCATGTAGGTTGGATATTTGAAATTATTTTCACCCATCTTCTCAAAATAATTGTATGTTCCAGTTTCTGGATCATACTCAAATCCTGATTTTATATTACTTGGGTTTTTTAAAAATAGCCCTCCTTTATTTTGACCGTTCGGCCCACCTAGGTCATCCTTGAATGGGTATGGCAAATCAATCTCTGGAGAATCCAACGGCAAAACCTCAACCTCATAATCCAACATATTATTACTATGTGGATTTGCATTAGATTGCACGGGATCAACTATCCAATTAACAGCCATAATGAGAGCTGAAAATCCAATAATTAAACCAATTTTGTTATATGTGTTTTTCTTTAATTTCAAACTTATTCCTCTTGCTAAAGATTCTTTAATGTTCTTTTAATAAGCTCTTCAACAGTCAACTCTTCTCCTGATGACAGTATTTTTGTCAATGCTTTTTCTGCCGGATTTTTACCAAAACCAAGCATAACCAATGCACTTAACGCTTCTTCTTTAACAGTATTGTTTGTTCTTAAAGAAATTGTAGATTCCCCATCAATTTTACCAATTTTATCTCTCAAATCAATAATAATTCTTTCTGCAGATTTGGCTCCTATTCCTTTTACTCCTTTTAAAGTATTTACATCTCCCGTTAAAATTGCGCCTTTTGTTTCATTTAGAGATAAGGAGGATAAAATCATCATAGCTGTTGCCGAACCAACTCCAGATACCGAAATTAATAATCTAAATAATTCTCTTTCACTTGTTTCTTTAAAACCGTAAAGCAACTGCGCATCTTCTCTTACAACAAAATGTGTAAATAGTAAGCAAGTTTTTCCTTCTCCAATTTGAGAGAAAGTATTTAAAGATATCTTCAATTCATATCCAACTCCATTGCAATCAATTACCACATAGGTTGGTGTTTTTTCTATTAACTCTCCTTTAATCTGTGCTATCATCTTTATTTTCTTGTTTGTACATCAGCTACGGCAATCGTTACCATATTTACAATTTCTCTAACTGAACTTCCTAATTGAAGAATATGAACAGGTTTTTTCATCCCCAACAATATAGGGCCAATAGCTTCGGTCCCTCCCATCTCCTGCATTAGTTTGTAAGCAATATTTCCAGAAGAGAGATTAGGAAATATTAATGTGTTCGTATTTCTTCTTGCTAATTCGGAAAACGGGAATATTTCAGTTCTCAACTCTTTATTTAAAGCAAAGTTTGCTTGAATCTCACCATCAACAATTATATTCGGATGTTGCTCATGCAGCATTCTTGTAGCTTCTCTCATTTTTAAAGGATCTTCACCTTCGGCAGATCCAAAATTGGAATATGATAATAATGCAATTCTTGGTGTAATTTTAAATCGAGCAACAATCTTAGCAACTAATGCTGTTATATCAACAATATCCTTAGCAGAAGGATTAACGTTTACAGTTGTATCAGCAAAAAAGAAAGGCCCATTTTTAGTAAATAAGATATACATTCCAGCTATTTTACTAACATCGTCATCAGTTCCAATAACTTGTAATGCGGGTCGAATTGTACTCGCATAATTTCTAGTTAACCCTGAAATTAACGCATCAGCCTCTCCAACTTCAACCATTGCAGAACCAAAATAATTTCGACTCCTCATTAAATCTCTAGCTTCAACTAAAGTAATTCCTCTTCGTTTTCTCTTTTCAAATAGTAATTCAGCAAATTTTTGTTTCCTATCATTCTCACTTGAACTCCGAGGATCAATAATTGGAATATCTCCTAATTCAAGTTGATACTCTTCTACCAACTCTTGTATTTTTTTAACTTTACCTAAAAGGATTGGTTTTGCAATTCCTTCTTCATAAACTATTTGAGCCGCTTTTAAGGTTTTGTAATTATCTGCTTCTGCAAATACGACTCTTTTAGGATTTCTTTTTGCTTTTTCAGTTACACTTTTAATCAATTTATTATCCAGCCCTAATCTACTAGCTAATTCATCTTTATAGACCTCCCAATCTTCAATTTGAATTTGAGCAACTCCAGAATCCATAGCAGCTTTAGCTACAGCAGGAGCAACAGTTGTAATTAACCTAGGATCTAAAGGCTTGGGAATTATAAAATCTCTACCAAAAACGATATTCCTCTCATCATAAGCCTCATTAACCTCCTCAGGAACAGCCTCTTTAGCTAAATCTGCAACAGCTTTTACTGCGGCTAATTTCATTTCTTCATTTATACATGTAGCTCTTACATCCAATGCACCTCTAAAAATAAAAGGAAAACCTAAAACATTATTAACTTGGTTAGGATGATCAGATCTTCCAGTAGCCATTATTATATCTTCTCTTGATGCTATAGCATCTTTATATGCAATTTCTGGATCCGGATTAGCCAAAGCAAATACAATAGGATTTGAAGCCATTGTTTTAACCACATCTTTTGTTAATATTCCTCCTTTAGATAAACCAAGAAACATATCAGCTCCTTTCATTGCTTCTTCAAGTGTGTCAATTTTTCTTGATGTAGCAAAAACGGCTTTAGATTTTGATAATTCTTTTCTATCTTTTCTTATTACTCCCCTACTATCCAACATCACAATGTTTTCTTTTTTCATTCCAAGAGAAACATATAACTTTGAACAAGACATTGCAGAAGCACCTGCACCACTCACAACCAACTTGATATCCCCTATATTCTTTTCTGCCAATTCAACAGCATTAAGCATTCCTGCTGATGATATTATTGCTGTTCCATGCTGATCATCATGCATTACAGGAATATTAAGTTCAGCTTTTAATCGCTCTTCAATCTCAAAACATTCTGGGGCTTTTATATCTTCTAAATTTATCCCTCCAAAAGTAGGAGCAATAGCTTTAACAGTATTTACAAATAAATCAACATCTGTAGCATCAACCTCTATATCAAAAACATCAATATCTGCAAAAATCTTAAACAACAAACCTTTACCTTCCATTACAGGTTTTGATGCTTCAGGACCAATATCTCCCAAACCAAGAACAGCTGTTCCGTTAGATATGACTGCAACCAAATTCCCTTTAGCTGTATACTTATAAACATTTTCTTTATTTTCTGCAATTTCCATACACGGAACAGCAACACCAGGCGAATAAGCCAAAGACAAATCTCTTTGAGTGCTATGAGGCTTAGTTGGTACAATTTCAATCTTACCAGGCTTTCCCTGAGAATGATATTCTAATGCCTCTATGTCCTTACGTGATTTTTCCATAAATATTTTTTACTTAATAAAACCCGTAAAAATAGCAATAATATTCGAGATTTACTCATGAAAAGATCGCTAAATAGATGCTGTTTTTTAACTAAAAAATAGCTCTTGATTTCTAATAGAAAATGAATAAATTTATTCCATAATAATCTAATTGAAAATGAAAAAAATTATAGTTTTTTCTGGCGCAGGAATAAGTGCTGAAAGTGGACTCAAAACGTTTCGAGATAGCGATGGTTTGTGGGAAAATTTTCAAATATCTGAAGTTGCAACCCTAGAGGCATGGAATAAAAATCCAGAATTCGTTTTAGACTTTTACAACATAAGAAGAAAACAAGTTATTGACTCATCTCCAAACCAGGCGCACTTCACTGCTAAGGATTTAGAAAAGCATTTTGATATGCAAATTATCACTCAAAATATTGATGATTTACATGAGCGAGCAGGCTCGCAAAACATACTCCATCTTCATGGTGAAATTCTGAAAGCAAAAAGCTCAAAAACGGACAAGCAATACAAAATTAATGGGCCAAATTTGAATATCGGGGATATTTGCGAAGACAACTTTCAATTAAGACCTGACATAGTTTGGTTTGGCGAGGCTGTTCCAAATATGGAAATTGCAGAAAATATTTGCAAAAATGCAGACATTTTAATTATCATAGGAACATCCCTATCTGTCTACCCGGCAGCAAACATTATAGACTTTGTTACAGAAAAGTGTGAAACATTTCTAATCGATCCGAAAGAAATTGTTTTAACTGGAGTCAAAAATTTAACTGTTATAAAAGAAAAAGCGAGTATTGGGTTTCCAATACTCGCTAATAATTTAATAAACAAATATGCTACTTAACAATCACTCTCTCAGTTTTAAATATTTGACCATCCACCTTAATTGAGTAAAAATAAACACCCGAATTTAAAGTCTCCACATTTAAATCAACCTGACCCTTAGAACTATTCAATCCTTTAGAAATCATTTTTTGACCTAACACATCGTACACATCAATAACTGCATCATCAAAATTTGTTTCAATTAAATAACTGATAGTTAAACTCGATATAGCAGGATTAGGAAAAGCATTTAACTTAACAACATCATTAGAGATTTCATTAACAGATACTGGAGCAACTCCACATCTCCAAATAATGGTAGCGGTCACATCATCAGAAGGATTAGTTTCATCATATATTGTAACTATCCATTCTGCAGAATCTGCGGCACAATTATTCCAACACCAAGTTTGTGGAGAAACTTTTAACTTTGTATAAATACTATTTGCAGCAACAGCATCTCCACTGCTATTATTAATGATTTGAACCCCCGAAACACCGCCACCTCCAGAGTAACAATCCACCCCAAAGCAAACTGCCAAGTTTACACAAAGAGTGTAATTATTATACACTTTCTCAACCTTTACAGCAACGTTTTTAGCTGTTCCCGTTAGATTTTTAATGTGAAATTTAGTCGAATCCAAAGCGGGCGCATCACCATATTCATAATGAGTTGTTCCTGAAATATCATCACCATTATAATCCAATAATTGAAATGATTGAGCAGAAACAAACCCTGCACAAAACAGAGATGCAATAAAGAGTATTTTTTTTATCATAATATAGTCGTTTAATTAAAATATCTTAAAATATAAGAATTCTCCATTTTAAAACTTTAACAAAAAAAAAGCGAGTATTGGAATTCCAATACTCGCTAACATTTTATTAAATAATTTTTTATCGAACAATAACTCTTTCAGTTCTAATTGTCTGACCATTTACTTTAATTGCATAAAAGTAAATGCCAGCATTTAAAGTTTCAACATCTAATTTAACTTGACCTTTTGGATTGTTTATTTGTCTAGACATCATTTTTTGCCCCAACACATCATACAAATCAACATTAGCACTATTATAATTAGCATCTATTGAGTAACCTATAGTTAAATCCGATACCGCAGGATTAGGAAAAGCATTTAATTCAACAGAATTTACCCCAACTTCATCAATAGAAACTGAAGCAACACCACATCTCCAAACAATTGTTGCAGTTGACTCATCTGATGGATTAGCTGGATCATAAACTGTAACTATCCATTCTGCAGAATCTGCAGCACAATCTACCCACGGCCATGTAACTGGAGAAACTTTTAAATCAGTATAAACTCCATTAGCAGCAATATTATCTCCAACTCCACTATTAATAATTTGAGTTCCAGAAACCGAAGCATTAGCAGAAAAACAAGCGACACCAAAACAACAAGCTAAGCCATTATTAGATCCTGTAACGTAAACCTTTTCTACTTTTAACGCAAAACTTTGCTGAGAGCCAGTTAAATTTTTAATATGAAACTTGGTAGCACTTAACTCCGTGGGTGTTCCATACTCATAATGAGTAGTATTTGAAATATCAACATCATTAACATCCATTAATTGGAATGTTTGAGCCGACAGAATCCCAGCACAAAATAATGATGAGATAAAGAGTATTTTTTTAATCATGATATATAGTTTTAATTTATAATAATTCAAACTTACACATTTAGTTTGTAGTACTACATTATAGAGAAGTAGAAATCAAAATCTTGCAAACCAATAGGATTCCAACATTTTAGAGGAAAACTATTTAAAAATTAAGAGCTTATTTTCTGTTTTTGGACTAAACTTACTGTAATATTACAATAAATTTTAAGTGAAAAACTCTCCAAAACTCATTAGATAGTTTGGCACAAGATTTGAATCTATACTACTGAATCTATTTTTTAATCAAAAACTTATATTTATTATGAAAAAATTAATACTATTATCAATTTTAACTACTCTTAGTTTTACTATTTTTTCTCAACAAGAGAAACGTGCTATGCCTTCAGTAAATGTTACAGACATGGAAGGTGGCACAGTAAATACTTCTGAATTTAACAATGATGGTAAACCGATGATTGTTAACTTTTGGGCAACTTGGTGCAGCCCTTGTAAAAGAGAGCTTAACAATATTGCCGATGTTTATGATGACTGGGTAGAAGAAACTGGTGTAAAATTAATTGCTATATCTATTGATGATGCACGAAATGCTGGAAAAGTTGCTCCTTATGTAAATGGTAAAGGTTGGGAATATGAAGTTTATATAGATTCTAATCAGGATTTAAAAAGAGCTTTAAACGTAAACAATGTACCACATACTTTTTTACTGAATGGTAAAGGTGAAATTGTTTGGCAACATAACTCTTACCAAGAAGGTGATGAAGATACACTTTACGAAGCCGTTAAAGCTTTAGCTGCAGGAAAAGAGTTAAAACATTAGAGAAATAAGAATTCAATAATAACAGTAATAAGCCCGAAATTTTTATAATTTCGGGTTTATGTTTGTTACATCATTTTTATATTAAACAATTGCACTCAATGAGATTAAAAGGATTTAGGCTGTTAACCATTATTACAGCATTAGTATTATCAAACAATTTACTTGCCCAAAGTATAGATGATGTGCTTAATAGAGGTCAAGTACATGGTAATTTTGGAATGGATATGCAATACTATCAGGTAGATAGCTTAATTGGTGCTAGTGAAACACCAGATGAAGATGTATTAATGAATGGCTTTGCCAATTTCATTTATACCAACGGAAGTTTCTCTGCAGGTTTCAGATATGAAAGCTATATGAATGCCTTACAAGGTTTTCCTGCCCAATACAAAGGAAATGGTATTGGATATAGATTTGCTTCCTACACCAATGATGATATGACTGTTACTGTTGGTAACTATTATGAACAATTTGGAAATGGGTTAATTTTTAGAACCTATGAAGCTTTAGGAGGTTTAGGATATGACAACTCAATGGATGGAATGCGAATAAATTACAAATTAAGAGACGGTTTATTTGTTAAGGGTATAATAGGAACACAACGTTTGTATTTTGAACAAGGCGATGGAGTTTTAAGAGGTGTTGACGGGGAATTAATGGTAAACGATTTTTTTGGAGGATCTCTTAAGAATAGTAAAACAAAGTTAACTTTAGGGGCTAGTTTTATTAGTAAATACCAAGCAGATCAAAGTTCTCAATACAATTTACCAGAAAATGTTGGAGCTTATTCTGGAAGGTTTTTATTAAGACATCGTAAAATCAGTTTTAATGGAGAATACGCCTATAAAATTAATGACCCATCTGCAGATAATGGCTTTATTTACAAAGAAGGTACTGCCTTTTATGCTGAAACTGCATACTCTACAAAAGGTTTTGGATTAACACTATCTGCTAAGGGAAATGACAATATGAGCTTTAGATCTGATAGAGCGGCTGGACAACAAGATCTACTTATTAATTATTTACCAGCCTTAACAAGGCAACACACCTATAATTTATTAGCAACCTTATACCCTTACGCAACACAACCTAACGGAGAGATGGCTTTTCAAGGAGAGTTGGTTTATAAATTAAAGAAGAAATCTTTTTTAGGTGGTAAATATGGAACTGGAATTTTAGTCAATTATTCTACCATTTACAATATTGACTCAACTGCGGTGCCAACAGCAGAGAATGACTCAACTCGAATGGGATATACTACTAACATATTTTCTGTTGGTGATGAAAGATATTACGATGAAATTAATGTAGAAATAACAAAGAAATTTAGTAAAAAACTCAAAGGTATTTTCACTTATTCGAATATGGTATTTAACCAAGCGGTGATACAAGGTAAAAACCCAAAAAAGTATCCTGATGTTTATGCTGATATTGCAGTTATTGATTTAACCTACAAAATCAACAAAAAAAATGCTATAAGAACAGAAATACAAGGATTATTTACTCAACAAGACCAACAAGAATGGGCTACTATTTTAATTGAATATTCTTTTTCTCCACACTGGTTTGTTGCTATTATGGATCAGTATAATTACGGAAACACCAATAAAGATGTTGACGGAAATTTCAATGAAAGAATTCATTACTACTTTGCATCAGCTGGATATGTAAGAGGAGCAAATCGTTTTCAAGTAGGTTATGGTAGACAGCGTGCTGGAATATTTTGTATAGGTGGTATTTGTAGAACAGTACCAGCAGCAAATGGCTTAACATTAAGTATTACAAGTAGCTTTTAATAAAAGTAAAGCTTGGAAAAAAAATATTATGAAAAAATATATTATGAAAAAACTTATAACAACAATATTGGCAATTATCGCAGTCATTTCATTTAACAGCTGTGATAAAGTAGATAATCCTATTGCAGCAGTAGATTTAGACACAAGTAATTTATTTTGGGATGATTCAACATATGTTGCATCAAGCAATACTATGAGAAAAGTGCTAATTGAAGAGTTTACAGGGCACACATGTCAAAATTGTCCTCAAGGTGCTGCTGAGCTGCAAAACTTAATTACAACGTATGGCAACCAAATTGTTCCTATGGGAATACATTCTGATCTTACTTTTTGTGACCCTCGTATTAATCTAGACGGAACAGCCGCGTATTTTACTACAGGTGGTGATTCTGCCTTTTATACGGATTTCAGAACTACTGAAGGGGATGAATATAGAACTACTTTTAATGTTGTTGGAATTCCACAAGGACTAGTTTCAAGAAGGTCAAATGGAAGTATCTTTACTTTTAGCCAATGGGATACACAATTTCAAGCCATTCAAAATGATGCCCCAGTGGTTTCTATAGGGTTATCAACTTTATATAATGACTCTGCTCGAATAGTAAAGACTGTTGTAAATACAACTTGGCTTACCAGCTCCGCTGGAAATTACAAATTGCAAATTCAGTTGATAGAAGATAACATCGTTGACTGGCAACTAAATGGCAGCACTGAAGACCCTAATTATCTTCATAGACATGTATTTAGAGGAAGTATTAATGGAACTTGGGGGTCAGATATCCCTACTGCAAATTCTGGAGATTCTGACACACAAGACTTTTCCTATATTATACCTGCAAACTTTAAGAAAGAAGATTGTATAGTTGTGGCTTTCGTATACAAAGATAGTCCCAGTTATGAAATTGTTCAAGTTGAAGAACTACATGTCACAAGTCATTAAAAAAAATGATCGTTTTATACCAGCCTCAACAATAATTTTGTTGAGGCTTTTTTATTACTTTTGAAATGTGAGAATATTTGTAA
>CAJWVX010000027.1 GCA_913048175.1 uncultured Flavobacteriales bacterium
AAAGAATTTAGGTGTAAAAGTAAATACTATGTATGATGAAGAATCTCCATTTATTCATCCTGATGGAAGAACTTTGTTTTTTTCTTCTAAAGGGCATAATACCATGGGCGAATTTGATGTTTTTAAAACAGTTTTTGATGATGGAAAATGGTCTACACCAGAAAATTTAGGGTATCCATTAAATTCAACTAAAGATGATTTACACTTTGTTTTATCAGCCAATGGCAAAAATGGATATTATAGTTCAGAAAGAAAAGATGGTTATGGAAAAGAAGATATCTATACAGTAGAAATGCCCAATATTAATATTCCTTTAACAATGATTAGAGGTAAGATTTTATGTAAAGAATTTTTAAAGCCTTTAGATGTAAGAATCAAAGTGAAAGATGTTGAAACTGGTCAATTTATAAGACATATTTACAGGCCAAATCCTGAGACAGGCAAATATTTAATCATTCTTCCTCCGGGTAAAAATTATGATATGATAATTTCTACAGATGGTTATGCTCCTTATAAAATGAATGTTTTCATTCCTAATCAAACAGAGTTTTATGAGCTATATCAAACGATATACCTAAAAGCGATTGAAATGTATGGAGAGAAGATGGCTCAAGGTATCAGTGTTGATAATTCATTTTTCAAAGAAAATGGTATTATTACTGATTTAAATAAAGAGTATAAAAGACAGCAGAAAAGGCAACTTGAACTTCAAGAGTTATTAAATAATATTATTAACGCAAGCGATTCGTTATCTTTAAAAAATATGGATGAACTGGTTGCTTTAAACTTTAAGGAAACTCATAATACTCTAAACATTGATACAAGCTTTAACTCCCTATTATCATTTATCGATCAAGTTTTTGAAAACACAGATTCCATTGCATTAAAACATGTTAATAATATTATAGAGAGAGGTTTCTATACTTATGCTGAAAATAACGTTTATGCTCTTAACATAGACAACCCTCAAGATACCTTGATGATTACTCTAAATGGTTTTAAACAAAAAAAGACAATAAGTACTTCTGATTCATTAAATTTTGGAATAGTAAATAGTGATGTTATTAAATCTACTGAAAATTTAAAAAGAGATGAACTATTTGCTTTGGGTTTAAAAGATAGCAAATACCTGAAAAATATACTATTTGACTATAAAATGGTGGAAGTTAAAACTAGTTATTATCAAAAAATAAATGATTTAGTTCAACTTTATAAATATTCACCTAATAGCGAGATAGAAATTACTGGGCATACGGATAGCATAGGATCAAAATCATACAATCAAGAACTTTCTAGAAAACGAGTTGAATCAGTCCAGATTTTTTTAATAAAAAAAGGTATTCCTTTTAATAAAATTAAATCAAATTGGAAAGGAGAAATGAGTCCTGTTAAATCAAATAATTCTGAAAAAGAAAGAGCCAAAAATAGGAGAGTAGAGATTGTATTAATCAAAAATATTGATTGATGAGATTGAAAGTTAAAATATCACTAATTATTGTGTTTGGCTTATTTATGCTAAAGACAAACACCTGTGCTGCTCAAAAATTTACTAAACATGAACTGAAATCTGCTTATGTGTATAATTTTATACGATTTGTAGATTGGTTACCTGAAAAAGAAACAATATCAATTGGAATTATAGGTAACAATCAATTTACAGAGGTTTTAAAATACAAACTTACTAATCAAAAAATAGAAAATATTCAATTAAAGGTTAACCAGTTTTTTGAATTGCAAGATTATACCAGTTGTGATGTTATTTATATAGCTAATGACGATAATATAGACGATGAAATTATATTAGAAAAAATAAAAGGTAAATCAATCTTAACAATTGGTGAGAAAGATGGGTTTTGTTTGAAAGGAGGAATAATCAATTTTATTGAAGGTGATAATGGTAATTATTTTTTTGAAATAAATCAAAAAATAGCACTGCAAGAAAAAATAAAAATTAGTTCAAAACTTTTAAAATTAGCTATAGATATTAAATGAGATTATCATTAAAAAATAAATTAGTTTATACAATAATGGGAGCAAGTACAACTGTGCTAATGCTCACTATTATTATGTATGTTGTGTTTGACGTTGCTAGGTTAAAGAAAAATAAAGTAAAAGATATTGAAGTTTTAGCCAAAATTATTGCTGAAAATAACCAAGCAGCATTACTTTTTAATGATGAAAAATCAGCTAAAGAATCCTTATACTCATTAATTGCAAATAAAGATATTGAATACGTATGCATTATTGATAAATACGATGTAATATTTTCTGAAAGTAATTTTACATCAACAAAAATAAACCCACCCCAAAAAAAAGAGGATGTAGGGGTTAACAAAAAGTCAATTGAAGTTTTTCATGAGATTAAATTTCAAGGTGAAAAATTGGGAAGCTTATACATCAAATCAAATTTAAACCAAGTAAATAAGCAAATTAAAATAGCAATTATTACAGGGCTATTAATTTTGATTATTTCTATAATTATATCTTATGTTTTAACTTATGTAATTCAAAGAATAATAACTAATCCAATCTTGAAGTTGGCTTCAATTTCTTCTAGAATTTCGGAGAATAAGGATTTTTCTACTAAAATAAATATAAAAAGAGATGATGAAATAGGCACTTTGGTTAATAGTTTTAATAATATGTTGAGTGAAATTGATAAGCAAAATCTTGAGCTGACCAATGCAAAAAATAAGGCAGAACTATCATCAATTGCAAAAGAACAGTTTTTAGCTAATATGAGTCACGAGATTAGAACGCCATTAAATGGAATTGGCGGGATGGCAAAGCTTCTTGAAAAAACATCATTAACTAAAGAACAACAAGAGTATAACCAAGCAATACGTAAATCGTCAGATAATTTACTAGTTATTATTAATGATATATTAGATTTTTCTAAAATTGAAGCAGGTAAATTAACAATTGAAAAAATTGGATTTAATTTAAAAGAAAGTATTAGTCGGGTTATTAATACAATGAGTTATAAAGCTGAAGAAAAAGGAATTAATCTAGCTTTAGAAATTGATGCTAATATTTCAGAAATATTGATTGGAGATCCAACTCGAATAAATCAAATTATTATTAATCTTCTTAATAACGCTATTAAATTCACATCAAAAGGATGCGTAATATTGAAATGTAACTTAGTTGAAAAGACATCAACTAAAAATAAAATAAAATTTGAAGTAATAGATACAGGGATTGGTATAGATTCTAGGAAAATTTCAAAAATTTTTGGAAGTTTTTCTCAAGAAGATGAAAGTACAACAAGAAAATTTGGAGGAACGGGCTTAGGGCTTGCCATTAGTAAACAGCTCGTTGAATTATTTAATGGAGAATTAAAAGTAATAAGTGAAAAAGGAAAAGGTGCTATATTCTATTTTACTGTTGAATATCCAATAGGATCTTTAAAAGATTGGTTAAAAGAAGACGCTACTGTTATGAATTGGGAATCGTTAGAACATAAAAAAGTGCTATTGGTTGAGGATAACAAGATTAACCAGTTTTTAGCTACAACCATTTTAACGAATTGGAAAATGAAAGTTGAAGTTGCTGAAAATGGATTAATTGCCATTGAAAAATTAAAAGATAAAAAATTTGATGTTGTATTAATGGATATGCAAATGCCAATAATGGGGGGTATTGAAGCAACAGTCATAATAAGAGAAGAATTAAAACTATCAATACCGATTATTGCACTAACCGCCAGAGCAATTAAAGGTATAGATAAAGAATGTATGGATGCTGGGATGAATGATTACATTTCAAAACCATTTAACCAGTCAGAATTATTTAATAAAATCTTAAACTTAATAAATTATGGAACTAAAGCTTTATAATTTGACAGCTTTAGAGGAAGCTACAGGAGGAGATAAAGATTTTATGGCTAGTATGTTACAACTCATAATAGTTGAGACTCCAAAAGATTTAAAAGACATCGAAATAGCATTAGAAAATAAAGAATACGCAATAGTTTCTTCTATTGTGCACAAGATCAAACCTTCTATCAAATACTTTTGTGTCAGTAAGTTATTAGATGATATGATTGCCATCGAAGCTTGGGAAAATAAAGATGAAATGATGGTTAAAGAGACTCATGTTTTTATAGCTAAAATCTATTCAGTTTTAGCTCAACTAGACAGTATTTAATAGAGTCAATCTATTTTGCATAGTGCTAAATTATATGAGAATGAATATTCTAAATTGAGAAAATTATTGATATTAATATATCAATAAATAGGCTGATTATTATCTTAAAAATAAAAGCACATATTTAAGATTCAATCAGCGAATGAATCAACTCAATAAAAGCAATTAAATTGAAGCTAAGCGGATTAACTTTATAAATGGTTAACTAAAAAATATGTGAATTAATTTTCTTGGATATAGTCTTACCTGCCATAATTCTTTAGCTAGATCAATAACATCGTGAAAAACCAATTAAACAGGAATATAAGAGTCAACTTGATTGGTAATTCCATAAATTGCTTTTTCTACCTCTGGTTCAAATAGTCCAAACATCCTATCCCAAATAATAAGTGTAGAACCATAATTTTCATCAATATACTGTTCGTTTATTCCATGGTATATTCGGTGATTAGAAGGGGGTGTGAAAATTTACTCAATAGGTTTGGGTACTTTTTTAATGTACTCGGTATGTATCCAAGACAGTCGAAAACCATCACTTAAATTATATTTTTTTGAAGAGTGATGTACTAAATGCGTGATCCACAAAAAAAACGTTGCTCATGTGCAATATGATGTGCCCAGTAATGGAAAAAATCTAAAACAAAAAAGCAAAATATGTAACTTCACCATGTATGAGGAATTCCCAAAGGTAACAGGTTGTAAAAAAACAGGATAATAGTATAAAGGCCTACTTTCTGCAAACCATTTAATACTAATTTGACAAAGCCTACGGATAGTGAAGCAAAAAAAATACTTTCATAACTTTCAATTTTCTTTCGGTAACTATAAATCCATTCTAGAATTAAGGGTGATATTAAAATTGGTACTGCTAACCAAAGAACAATGTTAAAATCTAACTGAAGTAATTGTTCTAAGGTGAAGGTTTCTTTTTTAAACATGGAGAAATTTATTCACTCAAGGATGAAGAATGAATTTCTCAATCAGTAAAGGGAATGGTAATGAAGTCAAATAATAATGACTAGAAATTTTGTTCATAAGGAATGAAAAATATTTTGAATCAAGAATTATTATTAAAGTAAATTAGTTGATATTATAATAAAATTACTATGAAGAAATTACTTGTTGTTGGAGCTATATTGTTAACTGTTTTTGTATTGGCTTATCTTGTATTTAGTGTAGAACCTAAAGAAACTCAAAAAATTGATTCAGCCTTCACAGGTTATGTTTCTGGTTTTACCTCAGGTATAATTTCTAAGGAATCAGAAATTGTAATTCATTTAAGGGAAGAGGTAGCATTAGAGAAGCAAACGGAAGAAATAGCTGCAGATTTATTTGATTTTGACCCAAATATAGAAGGAGAAGTTTATTGGAAGGATAAAAAAACTGTAGCGTTTAAAACAGTCGAGTATTTAACTTCTGGAATGATATATGACGCTGAATTTGATCTTTCAAAATTAGTAGAAGTTCCTAAAGATTTAGAGGTTTTAAAATTTCAGTTTCAAACGATTAAACAAGCTATTGATGTTTATTTTGATGGAATAGAGGCTTATGATGATTTAGATTTAAAATGGCAAAAAGTTAAAGGATCAATTTCTACCGCAGATGTTGCTTCAGAAACAGAGATAGAGGAGTTGTTTTCAGCTACACAAAAGAATAATGATTTAAAATTGCAGTGGGTTCATACAAATAATAAAGAGCATACATTTATTGTAGATAGTATTGTAAGAAAAGAGGATAAAGGCTCTGTAACATTAGAATGGAATGGGGAAAGAATAGGGTCAGATGATGCTGGAGAAATGGATATTGAAATTCCCGCTTTAGGTGATTCTAAGGTAATGAATGTACGAGTTTACCAACAACCAAATCAGTATGTATCTATTCGTTTTTCTGATCCTTTAAAAAGAAGTCAAGATTTAGACGGGTTAATATATTTTGTTTCAGGAGAAGAGGTTCGATTAGAGATTAATAGAAATGAAGTTAAAGTATATCCAGAAAACAGAATTA
This sequence comes from uncultured Flavobacteriales bacterium, assembly GCA_913048175.1. GTDB lineage: Bacteria > Bacteroidota > Bacteroidia > Flavobacteriales_E > Vicingaceae. The sequence continues at coordinate 6,154 of CAJWVX010000027.1, forward strand.
CAGGTATTGCTAAGCTTGTTGTAACTGATGGAATAAGGAATACATTGAACTACCAAATGAATAAAGAATTTAAAAAAGAATTAACCTTTTTTGATACAAAACCTGCTATTGAGGTTGTTGGAGATGGAGTAATTTTGCCAAGTACAAATGGTTTAGTATTTCCTTTTAAAGCTGTAAATCTGAGTGCAGTTAACGTTAAAATTGTTAAGGTTTATGAGGATAATATGGCTCAGTTTTTTCAAGTCAATCAATTTGATGGTTCTAGACAAATAAAGAGAGTAGGAAGGATAGTTTATAAGAAAGAGGTGGTTTTAAAATCAGATAAACCAATAGATTATGGAAGCTGGAATACGTTTTCTTTAGATCTCTCTGAAATTATTAAAGTTGACCCTGGTGCATTATATAGGGTGAATATCAGCTTTAGTAAAAAGCATTCGCTATATCCTTGTGGTGAAAAAGAGAGTGAGGATGATTTTGTATATGAAGGAGAAGATCGTGAGGATACTCAATATGATGGTCCTGGTTCTAATTATTATGATGACTATTATGACGATTACAATTATTATAATAGTGGATATAATTATAAGGAAAGAGATAACCCTTGTAAGAAATCTTATTATATGAATAATGATAAGTCTATTGTGAGAAATGTTTTTGCATCTGATATAGGAATTATTGCTAAAGGTGGAAGTGCCAATGATATTACTGTTGCAATTACAGATTTAAAGACTACCGAAAGTTTATCAGGAGTTGAAGTTAAATTGTATAATTATCAACAACAAGTTATAGGAAAAGGAACAACAAATTCTGATGGGTTTGCAACAATTAAAGTAGGTAAGAAACCATTTTTACTAGTCGCTTCTCAAGGTAAGCAAAAAGGTTATTTAAGGTTAGATGATGGAGAGTCTTTATCTACCAGTATGTTTGATGTTAACGGACAGGCAGCTAAAAAAGGTGTTAAAGGATTTATTTATGGAGAGCGTGGAGTTTGGAGACCAGGAGATTCCTTATTTGTTGCTTTTATGTTAGAAGATAAGAATAATGTAATTCCAGAAACTCACCCAGTTGTGATGGAATTGTTTACTCCAGAAAATCAATTGTTTTCTAGAAAAGTTAAAACAAACTCAGTAAACGGTTTGTATGATTTTAGATTGAAAACAGATGCTGAATCTCCTACAGGAAATTGGTTGGCAAAAGTTAAAGTTGGTGGTTCAACATTTACTAAAACAATAAAAATAGAAGCAATTAAACCGAACAGACTTAAAATTAAACTGGATTTTGGGTCTGAAATTTTAAGGTCTAACATTAAAACTGGTGAACTTTCAGTTAAATGGCTACATGGAGCTACTGCTAAAGGCTTAAAAGCAGATATAGAAATGACTTTGGTTAAAGGTTCAACCAAGTTTGATGGCTTTGATGGATATAGTTTTGATGATCCTTCAAAAGAGTTTGAAAGTGAAGAACAAAAGGTTTTTGAGGGAAGACTGAACCAAGAAGGAATTGCAACAGTTTATCCAAAAATTAAGGTTAAGAAGAGTGCCCCAGGAATGTTGAGAGCTCAATTTAAAACACGTGCTTTTGAAGTGGGAGGAGATTTTAGTATTGATAGTTATGTCATGAAATATTCTCCTTATGATGGTTATGTAGGATTAAAAATCCCTGAAGGGGAAGGGTGGAATGCAGCTCTTTTTTCTAATGAGAAAAACTTAATAAATATTGCTACCGTTGATGAAGATGGAAATCCTGTAAATAGAAGTAATGTTAAAATTGAAATCTATGATGTGAGATGGAGATGGTGGTGGGAAAGATCTAATGACTTTGATTTATCACGATATGTATCAAGCAGAAGTAATAGTAAAATAAAAACAGATTACGTTGATACTAAAAATGGAAAGGCCATTTACGAATTGAATGTAGGTGATGAGTATTGGGGAAGAAGATTTATTAGGGTTACAGATCCAATTTCTGGTCATAGTTCAGGACAAATCGTTTATTTTAGTTATAAAGGATGGTGGAGCAATAGTTCTAGTGGACCAGGAGGTGCAGAGATGTTAAACTTTACAACAGATAAGGATAAATACAGTGTTGGTGAAGAAGTTAAGGTTGAGTTACCAGAAGGAAAAATTGGAAGAGCTTTAGTTAGTTTGGAGTCTGGTTCAAAAGTGATTAATACTAGATGGGTAGATTTAGCTGATGGAAATGAATTTACTTTTGAAGCTACTGCGGATATGGCTCCAAATGTATTTGTAAATATTACATTAATTCAACCACACAGTCAAACCGAAAATAATTTACCTATAAGGCTGTATGGAATTCAATCAATAGAAGTAGAAGATCTAGCAACACATTTAGAACCGGTAATAAATATGCCAGAGGTGTTAGTTCCAGAAGAAGATGTTGTAATAGAAGTGAGTGAGAAAAATGGAAAGAACATGACCTTTACAATTGCCGTTGTTGATGATGGTTTATTGGATTTAACTCGTTTTAAAACTCCAAAACCGTGGAAATACTTTTATGCTAAAGAGGCTTTAAGTATAAAAACTTGGGATATGTATAAATATGTTATTGGTGCATTTTCTGGAGAAATGGCTGGATTATTAGCTTTAGGAGGGGATGAGTTCTTAAATAATAAAGGGGGTAAAAAAGCAAATCGTTTTAAGCCCGTTGTAAAATACTTTGGTCCTTATGAATTAAAAGGAGGAGATAAAAAGACCATTCAATTTAAAATGCCCAATTATATAGGTTCTGTTAGAACTATGGTTGTTGCAGGACAAGATGGAGCTTATGGTTCTTCAGAGAAAACAACTGCTGTAAAAAAGCCATTAATGGTTTTGGCAACATTGCCAAGAGTTTTAGGACCTACCGAAAAGGTTAAACTACCGGTTACAGTATTTTCTATGTCTAAAAAGATAAAAAATGTAATAGTTACTGTTGAAACAAATGAAATGTTGAAGGTAATTGGGAGTAAAACTAAAACAATAACCTTTACAGAAGAGGGAGATCAAATTGTTGAATTTGATATTGATGTAGCTAAAAAGATAGGAATGGCTACTGCTAAAGTTACTGTTTCGGGTGGTGGAGAAAAAGCTACTTATGATATGGAACTGGATGTTCGAATGCCAAATCCATCAGTAAATAAAGTTACAGATGGAATGGCGTTAAAGGGAGAATCTTGGAAAACGGATTACACTCCTTTAGGTATTTTAGGAACTAGAGAGGGAGTACTTGAAATATCTTCTATACCTTCTATGGGATTAGAGAATAGGTTAAAATATTTAATTAGATATCCTTATGGTTGTGTTGAGCAAACAACATCATCTGTTTTTCCTCAATTATACCTTTCGAGTTTGGTTGATATGAGTGATGAGAAGAAAGCTGATATCGAAATAAATATTAAAAATGGTATTAAGCGCTTAAAGAATTTTCAAACGACTAGCGGTGGTTTAAGTTATTGGCCAGGTGAATATTATGATAGCGAATGGGGAACTAATTATGCAGGTCATTTTATGATAGAAGCAAAAAACAAAGGTTATAAATTACCGATTGGCTTCTTAAATAATTGGATTAAATTCCAAAGAAAAAGTGCTAATGATTGGGTGCCCAGAAAGAGTAAGTATTACTATCATAGCAGACGAGATGGAGAGATGCTTCAGGCATATCGTTTATACACTTTAGCATTAGCGAATAAACCAGCTTTAGGAGCTATGAATAGGATGAGAGGAATGAAGGATTTAAGTTCTTTAACAAAATGGAGATTGGCTGCAGCTTATTTCTTAGCAGGAAAAGGTAAAGTGGCTAATGAGATAGTTACTGATTTAACATCAAGTGTTGAGGCTTACGATAAATTCTCATATACTTATGGAAGTGTAGAAAGAGATCAGGCAATGATATTGGAAACAATGGTGTTGATGGGTAATAAAACAGATGCATTTATTTTATTAAAAGACTTGTCAGAAAAAATGACTTCTCAAAGATGGATGAGTACTCAGACAACAGCGTATTGTTTATTAGCAGCTGCAAAATTTATTGGATCTAGTGATGCAAATTCTGAAATAGAGTATTCATTAAATATTAATGGTGAAACGGAGAATGTTAGTTCAGATGACAAGCCAATTATGAAGCACAAAGTGAACGTAAATGGAATTGCTAATGGGAAAATTAGTGTTAAAAATAAAGGGGAAGCTCCTCTGTTTATTAACCTAGTATTAACTGGTGTTCCTTTAATGGGGAATGAAACTGAATCTCAAAACTCTTTAAATGTTAGGGTTAAGTATTTAGATGTTGATGGTATTGAAATTGATCCTACAAGAATTGAGCAGGGAACTGACTTTATGGCTGAGGTAAGTATAAGTCATCCAGGAATTAGAGGCGATTATAAGGAAATGGTTCTGGATCAAATATTCCCTTCAGGTTGGGAAATTAGAAACATTAGAATGGATGAAATACAAACTATTAAAATAAAGGATAAACCAAGGTATGAAGACATAAGAGACGATAGAGTTTACTCCTTCTTTGATGTTTCAAAGTATAAAAAACGAACATTTAGAGTCTTATTAAATGCTTCTTACCAAGGCCGTTTTTATTTACCAAGTGTTAAGTGTGGAGCAATGTATGATAATACAATTGAATCATTAATACCGGGTAGATGGGTTGAGGTAGTTGGAGCGGAGTAATTACTTGTTTGTCATTCCGATTGGAGAGACGGGAGATACAAATAGGTAAAAGTAAGATGAGCTGATACTTTTTAAATTGAGCTGAAAATTGAAAAAGCTGTCAATTCGAGTATTTTGAGGCACGAAAAATGTATCGAGAATAAGCTTTTTTGTTCTCGATACATTTCGATGAAAAATCGAAACACTCGAACTGACAAAAGTTGTAAAATTATGACCGATGAAACATTTTTTAATCAATCATAAAATAAAGCTACTAGTAATAACTGGGCTCTTGCTTTGGTTTGCATTTTGTTTGCCTTCACAGCTTTTCAATACTACTTATTGTACTGTTGTTGAGGATAGAGAAAACCAATTACTAAGTGCGACCATAGCAAGTGATGGACAATGGCGGTTTCCTGAAATAGAAAAAGTTCCTAAAAAGTTTGAGGAATCTATTTTAATGTTTGAGGATGAATATTTTTATAATCATTTAGGAGTAAATCCAATTTCGTTAGTTAAAGCATTAATAGCTAATATTAAGAATGGAGGCGTAAAAAGAGGTGGATCTACTTTAACAATGCAAGTTGTTAGACTCTCAAGAGAGAATAGAGGGCGAACAATTTTTGAAAAACTAAAGGAGTTGTTTTTGGCCACTAGGCTAGAGTTTAGATTGTCAAAAAAGGAAATCCTTGGGCTTTATGCATCTCATGCTCCTTTTGGAGGTAATGTTGTTGGTTTAGAGGCTGCATCGTGGCGGTATTATGGCAGAAATCCAAACTTGCTATCGTGGGGCGAAATGGCAACTTTAGCAGTACTACCGAATGCACCCTCATTAATTTATCCGGGCAAAAATCATGAAATCTTACTAAAAAAGAGAAATCGATTATTAGATAAGTTATTGATTGCTCAAAATATAGACTCAACCACTTGTGAGTTGGCAAAACAAGAACCTTTACCTTTAAAACCATATCCTTTAGATCAAAAAGCAATTCATTTATTAACTCGGGCAATTAAAGAGGGAAAGAAAGGGGAGCGTTTGGTAACTACGCTAGAAATGAAAATGCAAGATCAAGTTAGTCAGGTGCTAAACAATCATTATCAAAGAATGGTGCTTAATGATGTGCACAACGCAAGTGTTGTGGTAATAGAAGTTGAAACAGGAAATATTTTGGCTTATGTTGGAAATAGCAAAACTAAGAATGGTGGAGAAGTAGATATGATTACTGCTCCAAGAAGTACGGGGAGTATTTTAAAACCACTATTATATGCAGCTATGTTAGATGCGGGAGAAATATTACCTAAAACATTGTTGGCTGATATTCCTACACAATACGCTAGTTATACACCTAAAAATTTTAATAAAAAGTATGATGGAGCTGTGGCTGCAGATAACGCTTTAATTAGATCGTTAAATATTCCTGCAGTTAGGATGTTGAAGCAATTCGGTGTTCAAAGATTTCATACAAAGCTAAAACAGTTAAATATGTCAACTATTAATAGGGGGGCAGATCATTATGGTTTGTCATTGATTTTAGGTGGAGCCGAAACTTCTATGAATGATTTGGGTAGCATTTATGGCAGCATGGCAAGAACTCTAAATAACTACACTAAATATAATGGGCAGTATAATGCTAGAGATTATTCTAAAGTTAATTATGATTTAAATAAAACAGAAAAGGGTAAAGAATTAACCGGTTCATCTATTTATAGTGCAGCGGCTATCTATACCACTTTTAATGTGATGTCTGATTTACATAGACCAAGAGAAGAAAGAGGTTGGGAGAATTTCTCTTCATCACGAAAAGTAGCATGGAAAACAGGGACAAGTTTTGGTCATAGAGATGCTTGGGCAGTTGGTGTAACACCAGAATATGTAGTTGTAGTTTGGGTGGGTAATGCTTCGGGAGAAGGGAAATCGGGTTTAACTGGAATTAGCGCTGCAGCTCCTTTATTATTTAATGTATTTAATAAGTTACCGGCATCATCTTGGTTTTCTCCTCCTTATGATGAAATGGAAGAAATTCCTGTTTGTACAAAAAGCGGTATGAGAAGCTCTGTTTGGTGCGAAAAGTCGGATTCTGTTTTTGTGCCATTAGCAGGTTTAAAAACTAAGGTTTGTTCTTATCATAAATGGGTTCATTTAGATGAGAATGAGGAGTTTTTAGTAAATAATGATTGTTACTCTATAGATAAAATGAAAAGGAAATCTTGGTTTGTGTTACCACCAGTTTGGGAGTGGTATTATAAAGCAAAAAATGTTAGTTATAAAACTTTACCTCCTTTTAAAGAAGGATGTAATCCTCAAGGAAAGAATATGGAAATTATTTATCCTAACAATTTTAAAGAACTATCATTAGCAAGAAATATAGACGGAACAACAGGTAAATTGGTTTTTGAAGTAGCTCATAGGAACCCAGAAACAGAAATATTTTGGCACATAGATGATGAGTATTTTAAAACAACCAATCATTTTCATCAAATTGAAGTGGAGCCACAATTAGGAGCGCATATCTTAACTATTGTTGATGAAAAAGGAGAAACAATTAAAAAGAAGTTTAGTGTGATAGAATAGGGGGGCTAAAATGAGGTTAGATATAAGTTATAATGCCTAATTTTGTAATGCTCAAGGGATAATATTTGAACTTGATAACATATTGACAATGACAGATAATACTAAAAAAGTAAGTCCTCTTCCACGATTTCAGAAAGAGGGTGAATTTTCTAAAGTTCTAAAAGAAAGAGTCAATAAATATTTTAAGGATAAAAGTCTTTCTAAGAACGCTAATGCGGAGATGGTTTTTAAGACTATATTTTATTTAGTTGCCTTAGTCTCTATCTATTTAATTATCCTTTTTGGATCATTTACAGGATGGAGCTTGGTAGGATTAACATTTTTGTTAGGTTCGGCTTGTGGGTTAGTTGGTTTTAACGTTGGTCATGATGCTATACACGGTGGTTATTCGTCTAAAAAATGGGTAAACAATTTATTAGGACAAACATTTACCGCTTTTGGTGCTTACGCTCCTAACTGGGCATTTACACACAATCAATGTCATCATACTTTTACAAGTATTCCTGGTGCAGATGGAGATTATACTCCAGCTCCGATTTTACGATTTCATGAAGGAACTGAATGGAAACCAATGTATAAATATCAGCATATCTATGTTTGGTTTTTGTATTCGATATTTACGTTAGAATGGGTGTTGGTTAGGGATATTAAACAGATGAAAAAGAAACAGCATTTAATTTATAAAAAGCCAGCGCTTAAAAAGTGGGCAATGACTAAAGTTTATGTTGCTAAAGCGATCTATTATGCCAATGTATTTGTGTGGCCTTTTTTATTGTTAGATATTCCTTGGTGGGGAGTTCCTGTTGGTTTTTTAGTAATGCAAATGGGATTAGGGTTGACTTTGTCATTAGTTTTTCAATTAGGACACATGGTAGAAGATATGCCTAAGGATTGGCCAGATGAAAATAATGTATTATCACAATCTTATACAGAACACCAATGTTCTACAGCGGTAAACTTTGCAAGTAAAAACTGGTTTGCATCTTGGATGACTGGTGGATTAAACACGCAGATAGAACATCATTTGTTTCCTAACATTTGTAGTATCCATTACCGACAGTTAGCCCCTATAGTTAAGGCAACTGCATTAGAATATGGTGTTGCTTATAAAGAATTTAAAAGTTGGCCAGGTGCAGTTGCTTCTCATTATCGGTTATTAAGAGGTTTGGGTAATCCTAAAACTGTTTAAACTAAAGATGAAGCAGTTAATAATTATACTATCAATATTTATTGGTTTTAATGTTAGTGCTCAGACAACAGCAATACCCGATGCTAATTTTGAACAAAATTTAATAATTCTAGGTTTTGACTCAGGCGCACCTGATGGACTTGTTTTAACTAGTAATATAGATACAATTACAAATTTAGTTGTTAACAATTCATCTATTTCAGATTTAACAGGGATTGAGGATTTTATATCCCTTAAATATTTAAGTTGTTACAATAACCAACTAGCGGTTTTGGATATAAGTCAAAATACTAATCTTATAGATTTATATTGTAATTCAAATCAACTGACTACATTAAATGTAAGTCAAAATATCTCTCTTGAACAATTATATTGTTTCTCTAATCAACTAACTAATCTTGATGTAAATCAAAATACAGCACTTAAGTTTTTGCTTTGTAGCAATAACCAATTAACTACGTTAAATGTAAGTCATAACAATTCTCTCCAGGAATTAAGTTGTTTTTCTAATCAACTTGTTAATTTAAATGTAAGTCAAAATATTTCTCTCGTTAAATTACAGTGTTCTCATAATCAATTAAGCTGTCTTAATGTGAAAAATGGAAATAATACAAATTTTACTGGCTCTCAGCCATTTCTTGCATCGAGCAATCCAAATTTAATCTGTATAGAGGTAGACGATGTCTCTTACTCAGTAGCTAATTGGACAGATATTGATGCTCAAGCCTCATTTGATACGAGTTGTGCTAATCCTTGTGTTGTTGGGGTAGATGGAATTAGTATTTCTAATTTGTCAATCTATCCGAATCCAACTAATGGCATTATCTCAATTGATTTAGGAGAAGTTTTAACTGATATATCAGTAACGTTAACCAACAGTTTAGGTCAAGTTGTACTATCTGAAAACTATGCTTCAACTAGTTTTATCAATATTGATATAAATGCTCCAAAAGGAATTTACTTTTTACAATTAGAAACTAATGGTGAGGTTATTACAAAAAAGATAATTAAGGAGTAGGTCTTTTATAAGTCAAGCTCCTTAACACTAGCTATTCTATTTCTTTCTAAGAAAGCATCAATAGTTTCAAAATGTTCTATTACCCGTTGGTCTTTAAATTCAAATACTTTATTAGCTAAACCTTGTAAAAAGTCTCTATCGTGAGAAACCAATATTAAAGTTCCATCAAAGTCTTGTAACGCCCCTTTAAGTATGTCTTTAGATTTAATATCTAAATGATTGGTTGGCTCATCTAATATTAAAACATTAACAGGTTCTAAGAGTAGTTTTACCATTGATAAACGTGTTTTCTCTCCACCAGAAAGCAAACCTACTTTTTTCACCATATTATCACCACTAAACATAAAACGACCTAAAATGTTTTTAACCTGTGTTCTAATATCTCCTTCAGCAGCATTATCAACAGTCTGAAAAACGGTTAATTCAGGGTCAAGCAATGCAGCTTGATCTTGCGCAAAATAACCCACTTTAGCATTGTGTCCTAAGGCACATTCTCCTTCAAAATCAATTTCGCCCATTATTGCTTTAATCATGGTAGATTTTCCTTCACCATTTCTTCCTACAAAAGCAACTTTTTCTCCCCTTGCAATACTCATGTTGGCATCCTTAAAAACAGAATGCTTCCCGTAATTTTTACATAAGTCTTTTGCTATAACTGGGTAATCACCAGATCTCGAAGAAGGGGGGAAGGATAGTCTTAGTGCAGAAGTATCTACTTCATCAATTTCTATAACAGGTAACTTTTCTAACATTCGTTCTCTAGAAGAGACTTGATTTGTTTTAGAGTATGTTCCTTTAAAACGATCAATAAATGCTTGGTTATCTACAATTATTTTTTGTTGCTCTTTATAGGCTTTTAATTGATGAGCTAACCTTTCGGCTCTCAATATGAGGTAGTGAGAGTAGTTTGCTTTGTAGTCAAATATTTTTCCCATAGTAATTTCTATGGTTCTGTTGGTGATGTTATCAATAAAGGCCTTATCGTGAGATATTACGATAACCGCTTTTGCTTTGTTAACTAAAAAGTCTTCTAACCAAATAACCGATTCAATATCAATATGGTTGGTAGGCTCATCCAATAGAATTAAATCAGGTTTTTGAAGTAATATTTTTGCCAATTCAATTCTCATTCTCCAACCACCACTAAACTCACTAGTTAATCTAGTAAAGTCTTCTCTTTTAAATCCAAGACCCTGTAAAGCCTTTTCAATTTCAGAATCATAGTTAATTTCTTCAATAGAGTAGTACATATCGCCAAGTTCAGTAACTCGCTCAATAATTTTCATGTAAGCATCAGACTCGTAATCTGTACGAGTTTCTAATTCCTTATTTAAGGAATCAATCTCGTTTTTCATTTCAAAAATCTCTCCAAAAGCTTTGGCTGTTTCTTCAAAAACGGTGCAATTGTCTTCAGTTAAAAGATGTTGAGGTAGGTAGGCTATTTTTGCTTCTTTAGTTCCTCTAACAAAACCTTTAGTACCTTGCTGTTCTCCAGCAATAATTTTCATTAGAGTAGATTTTCCAGCACCATTTTTACCCATTAAGGCAATTTTGTCTGTTTCATTTATAGCAAAATTTACATCACTAAATAGGCTTGTTCCGCCAAACTCTACACTAACTGCATCAACTGAGATCATATTGTTTTTCTTTTAAGAAAAACGAAATTATTAAAAAGCGATTAACCTTGAGCGATTAAATGCTGATATGTTTATTTATATGTTGGAAGAAAATTTATTGGAGAGAATTCTAAAGGGGATTAATCGGTTATCAGTTTGCCTTCAATGTGTTTGCATTTAACGTGCTTACCATCTTGGTAAATGAATTTACCAGAACCATGTGGTAAGCCATCTCTAAACTTTCCGGCATATTTATGTCCATCAGCATAGATTAGTGTCCCTTTCCCGTTTATTTCATCATCTTTAAACATGCCCATATAAACGTTTCCATTTGGCCATTTCATTGTTCCTTTTCCTTGTCGCATGTTTGCTAGCCAATTGCCAGAATAAGAGCTGCTATCTGCCCATGTCATTTTTCCTTTTCCATCAATCTTACCCTCAAAAATTTCACCATCATAAACCATTCCGCCTTCAAGGTTTACTTTGTTCCATCCATCTGGTAGTTCCTTAATAGTAAATACTTCCTGAGCATTAGTCGTTGTCTGAGTTATCAGAATTAAGAGAAGAGAAATTGCTAAATACTTTTTCATAGATATTATATCGATTTTATGCTACAGCCAATTGCCTTAGTAGTTTCTGGAGTAATTTTCTTCCCTTTATCTAAAGCGTTAATGGCATTCTCTAAAAATTTCTCTTCTACAGATTTTGCATCTCTAGCATTATCATCAATTGCTCCTATGTATTTAACTACTTTGTTCTTATCTAGTAAATATGCGTGAGGTGTTTTTGTAGCTCCGTATTGAGGGAATATCTTCTGGCCATCATCAAATAAATACCAAAAGTTGAATCCTTTCTCGTCAGCTCTAACTATCATCTTTTCATAACTATCATCAGCATTAGCTTTTGGGTCGTTTGGGTTTATAGCAATTACTTGGTAGCCTTTATTTCCGTACTCTTTCTGTAAATCGATAATTCTATCTTCATACATTTTAGAAAAAGGGCAGTGGTTACAGGTAAATATTACAATATACCCTTTGGCATCTTTTATCTCTGCTAAAGAATGCATTTTTCCATCTGTTCCTTTTAAATTGAAGTCTGTAGCTGTATCCCCAATTTTATAACCGCCTTGAGCATTTAAATTTGAAGCTCCTGCTGTAAATATTGTTAAGATGATAATTGTAATTAAGTTTCTCATTTTATTGATTTTTAAGTTTTAATAAATCTATTTCTAATTCTGCCGTGTTATGATAATCTTTCTCGTAAAATGTTTTTTGATCTCCTTTTAAAAATAGTGTAATAGGGATTGATCCTGACCAGCTTGGATCAACCTTATCTATCCAATCATTTGTTTTACTATCAGCCAATAAAATAACTTTGTTATTAATATTCTTTTTAGCCATAAAAGGGATTAATCGAGACTCAACGCTTTCCGGAAAATCTAAACTAACCAAGCATATTTTTACTTTGTTGTTAGCGTATTTGATGTTTAGTTCTTCAAAATAAGGGAGTTCTTTAACACATGGCACACACCATGTAGCCCAAAAGTTAACGATATATGTAGTATCGTTATCTTTAGCTTGTAAATAGTCCTTTTCAAACTCACTAAAAGTTTCATATACCTTAACCTGAGCAGTTACTTTTAGTGTAAATAAAGGTAAGAGTATAAAAAGGATCAAAGTTCTCATGCCATAAAATTAACTATTTATTCTATCGTATGTAATCTGTACTTATTGAAAAGTAAGTTTTGTCGGCAATAGTGTTACTCAGTCATTAATAGCTATTTTTGACTGATAATTATGATTGACAACAACAAAATATTCTTAATTGGTTTTATGGGAAGTGGTAAAACCACTTTGGGTAAAAAACTAGCTAAAAAGCTGGACAAACCTTTCTTTGATTTAGATGTAGAAATTGAAAATTCGGAAAGCCTTACTATTAATCAACTATTTGAAAAGTATGGAGAAACTCATTTCCGTGAGTTAGAATCTAAAATGTTTCGAGCACTCATCATAAATAACGAAAGTTTTGTATTGTCTTTAGGTGGCGGAACACCGTGTATTCAAAGTAATATGGATTTGGTTAAAAGCTCTGGAGCCTCTATTTATTTAAAGTACAATGCAGGTATTTTGGCTTCACGTTTAATTGGAGCTAAAGCAGAAAGACCGCTCATTAAAAACTTAGATGAAACTGAACTGAAAGAATTTATCACTAATAAGCTAAGTGAACGAGAACCTTTTTACAATCAATGTAAATTTACCATTGAGAAGAATAATGTTAGGGTAGAGGATTTGATAAAATTGATTTAAAATAACCTCAATTGAGCGCTTGGTCTTAAAAAAGCGTTTAGATCATATTTAGGTAAGATTCTATCTTTTAAATGTTTATTTCGAGCTACCTTAAACATATTCTTAATCATTATAGCAGTTTCTCCGTGTGTTTTCATTCTGTTTTTACCTTTACTGTATAGGTTTCCATTGTTAATTTCTCGTATTTGATTTAAAACTTTTTTAGCTCTATCAGGGTAAGAAGATTTAATCCAGTTTTCAAATATTTCTGCTATTTCTCCATTTAATCTAACTGTAGTGTAGCCAACAGCTAAAGCTCCTAATTCTGCTACTTGTTTTACAATACTTGGTATTTCATGACTATTTAAACCAGGAATTATTGGTGCAGCCATTACTGTTGTAGGAATATTGTTTTTGGATAAAATTTCTAAGGTTTCTAATTTTCTTTCTACTGATGCAGCTCTTGGTTCAAGCGCACTTCTTAAATTATTATCTAATGAAGTAATACTTAAGGCTACATGCACCAAGTTTTGCTCAGCAAGTTGTGTTAGTAAGTCCAAATCTCTTTGAACTAGGCCATTTTTGGTAAGGATGCTTACTGGGTGCTTGTATTTTAAGCAAACCTCTAATAGTCTTCTTGTAATTTTTAATTTGCGTTCATTAGGTTGGTAGCAGTCAGTATTTCCAGAGAGCATTATAGGGCTCACTTTCCAGTTTTTATTGTTGAATTGTTTTTCTAAAAGTTCTGGAGCTTCTGGTTTGTATATTATTTTGCGTTCAAAATCGATACTAGCCCCATAACCCCAGTATTGATAACTTTCTCTTTCATAGCAATAAACACAACCATGTTCACATTCATAGTGTGTATTTATAGAGTATATAAAAGGAACATCTTTAACCTTAACTATCTTTTTAGGAAGTTCAGTAATGTATTGTGTTTTATAATTTTGGATATCAGGAATATCAATTCCTTCAATATGCTCTATTGCATATTTGTTTTTATGAAATCTATTTTTCACTTGAACTTGACTTCCTCTTTCATTTAAGTTTAATTCCATAATACACGGGTTTTTAATATTTCACAAATATAACTACAAATTGTAGATAATTTGGCTTATATTTGTAGTCATGGAGAAATTAGCAAAGAATATCAAGCACTTAAGGGCGTTAAAGTCTTTAACTCAAGAGCAGTTTTCAATTGAATTGGATATTACTAAATCAAGAGTAGGTTCATATGAGGAAGGTCGTTCGGATCCTTCTATAGAAATGTTAATATCACTATCAGATTATTTTAAAATCCCGATAGATGCTTTGGTTAAAAATGATTTAACGCTATCGCAAGATGACACATTTATTGATATTGGTAATCAACGAGTTTTGTTTCCAATGCGAGTAGATGAGCATAATGAAAATGTTATTGAGGTTGTGACTAAAGCAGCTTCTGCTGGTTATTTGCAAGGATATTCTGATACTGAATTTATTGCGGATTTACCAATTATGAGTTTGGACTTTTTACCAACCGGTAAGCATAGAGCTTTTCCTATTAAAGGAGATTCTATGCATCCATGGGTCAAAGATGGCGATGTTGTAGTGGCTGAGTTTATGGAAAACCCAACTGCAGTAAAAAATAATTTTTGCTATATCATTTTAACTAAAGATGATGGGTTAGTTTATAAAAGAGTATTTACTAGAGAGTTAGATAAAGGGTTTTTAACGTTATCTTCAGATAATAAAGCTTACCAGCCCTATAAAATTCATACTTCAGAAATAATGGAAATCTGGCAATTTAAATTGAACTTATGTATTGGTCAATATCAAGAGGATGAATTGAATCCGACTAATATTTTAAATTTAATGAGAAGCGTAGGTATTGAATTAAAAGACTTAAAAAATAGAGTTAACAAGTTGGAAATTAATTAGCGAAATTCTTTGATTAAAGGGGGATTAAATACTTGTTGATAAATACCTTGAAAACCTTTATTGAGAAGCTAAAGGTGGAGTTCTTTTATATTTATTTTTATACTTCAAATTCAGAGAATTAGAATATGGCCGAAGAACCAATTTATAATGAAGATAATATACGATCGTTAGATTGGAAAGAGCATATACGTATGCGTCCTGGTATGTATATCGGAAAGCTTGGTGATGGTGCTGCTTATGATGATGGGATTTATATCTTGCTTAAAGAAGTAATTGATAACTCTATTGATGAGTATGCGATGGGCCATGGAAAGAATATTGATATCAGTATTCGAGATAAAGTTGTTAAGGTTAGAGATTATGGTAGGGGAATTCCTTTAGGGAAAGTGATTGACTGTGTTTCTAAAATGAACACAGGTGGTAAATATGATAGTAAAGCTTTCCAAAAATCAGTAGGATTAAATGGAGTTGGTACAAAAGCAGTTAACGCATTATCTAGCTATTTTAGAGTTGAAGCGGTAAGAGAGGGAGAGATTAAAAAGGCTGAATTTGAAAGAGGTAACTTAACGATAGATTCAGAAATTGAGAAAACTTCTTTAAGAAAAGGAACAAAGATGACTTTTGTTCCTGATGAGGAAGTATTTAAACAGTTTAAATATAGAACGCAACACGTAGAGAAATTACTATGGAACTATGCGTTTTTAAATACTGGATTAACTCTAAATTTTAATGGAGAGAAAATTCATTCTGAAGATGGTCTAAAAGATCTTTTAGCACAAAATTTATCTAATGAACCACTTTATCCAATTATCCATTTAAAAGGACATGATATTGAAGTGGCTATCACGCACACTCAGTCATACGGAGAGGAATATTATTCTTTTGTAAACGGTCAATATACTCCACAAGGAGGAACACATCAAACGGAATTTAGAACAGCTATTGTTAAAACGATTAGAGAGTTTTATAAGAAAGATTATGATGCTGCGGATATACGTTCTTCAGTTGTTGCGGCTGTTAGTGTAAGAGTGATGGAGCCTATTTTTGAATCTCAAACAAAAACAAAATTAGGTTCTACAGATGTTGGTCCTGATGGACCATCAATGCGAGCTTTTATTACTGACTTTTTAAAGAAAGAGCTAGACAATTATTTACATAAGAATGCAGCAGCAGCAGAAGCATTGCAACGTAAAATAATGTTATCCGAGCGTGAGCGTAAGGATATGGCAGGAATAAAGAAGATTGCCAAAAAAAGAGCAAAAGATGCTGCTTTGCATAACAAGAAATTAAGAGATTGCAGACAGCATTTTAACGATACAAAAAACAGTGATAGAAAGTTAGAAACGATGCTTTTTATAACTGAGGGAGATTCTGCCTCTGGTTCTATAACAAAATCGAGAGATGTAAATACACAGGCTGTATTTAGTTTAAAGGGAAAACCTTTGAATTGTTATGGTTTAACTAAGAAGATTGTTTATGAAAATGAAGAGTTCAACTTGTTGCAAGCTGCACTTAATATTGAGGAAGGTGTTGAAGATTTAAGATATAACAACATTGTTATTGCAACAGATGCTGATGTTGATGGAATGCATATTAGGTTGTTGCTAATTACTTTCTTTTTACAATTCTTTCCAGATGTGATTAAAGGAGGGCATTTGCAAGTTTTAGAAACACCTTTGTTTAGGGTTAGAGATAAGTCTAAAACAATTTATTGTTATTCTGAACAAGAAAGAAAAGATGCGTTAATAGAATTAAAAGGAAAACCAGAAATAACACGATTTAAAGGGCTTGGAGAGATTTCTCCAAGTGAATTCAAACATTTTATTGGAGAGAACATAAGGTTAGAACCTGTTGTTATTGGACCGGAGACACCAATTCAAAAGTTATTGGATTTTTATATGGGTAAGAATACTCCTGATAGACAACAGTTTATTATTGAAAACCTGAAAGTAGAAAAAGATATCGAAAAAGAAATTGAAGAAGAAGTTATAGAAGAATGAGCGAAGAAGAAAATATAGAAAGAGACGAAGAGTTTGATAATGAAGGGGCTGAAGGGAATAACTTAGAGAATGTTATTCAGATTTCTGGGATGTATCAAGAGTGGTTCTTGGATTATGCTTCTTACGTAATTCTAGAAAGAGCTGTGCCGCACTTAAATGATGGTTTAAAGCCTGTACAACGTAGAATATTACATTCTATGAAGGAAATGGATGATGGCCGTTACAATAAGGTGGCAAACATTATTGGAAATACAATGAAGTATCATCCGCACGGAGATGCTTCTATTGGAGATGCCTTAGTTCAGGTAGGACAGAAAGATTTACTGGTTGATTGTCAGGGAAACTGGGGAAATATTTATACCGGAGATAGAGCTGCAGCACCAAGATATATTGAAGCTAGACTAACAAAGTTTGCTTTAGAAGTTGTATTTAATCCTAAAACCACAGAGTGGTTAACATCCTATGATGGAAGAAATAAAGAGCCCCAAACACTTCCTGTAAAGTTTCCTTTATTATTAACTCAAGGGGTTGAAGGAATTGCTGTTGGTTTAGCGTGTAAGATTTTACCTCATAACTTTCATGAGTTGATTGATGGTTCTATTAAGATCTTAAGAGGAACTAAGAAAGTTGTTATTTATCCAGATTTTCTTACTGGAGGTATGGCTGATATGTCGGCTTACAACGATGGCTTAAGAGGTGGTAAGATAAAGGTAAGAGCAAGAATTAGTCAAGAAGATAAAAAAACATTAAAAATAACGGAGATACCTTTTGGATCAACAACAGATAAGTTGATTGATTCTATCCTTAAGGCAAATGCTAAAGGAAAGATTAAGGTTAGAAAGGTTGAGGATAACACTGCTGAATTTGTAGAAATACTAATACACTTGCCTGCAGGAGTATCACCAGATAAAATGATAGATGCATTATATGCATTTACAGATTGTGAGATTTCTATTTCTCCAAACTCTGGAGTTATTGAGGATGATACACCTAAGTTTATTGGCGTAACAGAAATGTTACGGATTTCAACAGAGAGAACCAAAGGTTTGCTGAAGTTGGAGTTAGAAATTCGTCAAAGAGAATTAGAGGAACAATGGCATTTTTCTTCTTTAGAGAAGATATTTATAGAGAATAAAATTTATGTTAAGTTACATGGTTTAGGTTATGATGAAGCAATAGACTTAACAATAGAATTATTAAAACCATTAACAAAGCATTTACTAAGAGCTGTTAGTGAGGAGGATGTAAAGCGTCTTTTAGAAATTAAGATGAGAAGAATCACTAAACATGATTCTGAAAAGGCTGAAGAAAAGTTGTCTTCATTGGAGGATGAGATTGAAAAAGTGAAATTTAACCTTGAAAATTTAATCGATTTTGCTGTTAATTATTTTAAGCAGTTAAAAATTAAATATGGAGAAGGGAGAGAAAGGAAAACTGAAATAAGATCTTTTGAAAGTATTGATGCTTCGAAGGTTGCAGTAAGTAATATAAAGCTTTACGCGAATCTTGAGGAGGGTTTCGTTGGTTCAGGGTTGAAGCGTACTGATTCTGATTTTATAGCTGATTGTTCTGATATTGATAGTGTAATTGTTTTTAGGAATGATGGTGTAATGATGGTGTCTAAGATATCATCAAAAGCATTTTTTGGAAAAGGAATAATTCATGTTGGTATATGGAAAAAAGGAGATAAAAGAACTACATATAATGCCGTTTATCAAGATGGAAAATCTGGAGATTCTATGATGAAACGTTTCTCAGTAACTTCAATTACTCGTGATAAAGAGTATCCAATTACAAAAGGAACTCCTGGTTCTAAAGTATTGTGGTTTACCGCCAACCCTAATGGTGAGGCTGAAGTTTTAGCTATTAAATTGAAGTCTACGGCTAAAGTCCGTAAACTTAAATTTGATTTAGATTTTTCTGAGTTAGCTATTAAAGGAAGAGGAGCCGGTGGAAACAGAGTAACTAAATTTCCTATAGCTAAAATTGAATTAAAAGAAGCAGGTGTTTCTACTTTGGCTGCCCGTAAAATTTGGTTTGACGATACGGTACAACGTTTAAATTCAGAAGAAAGAGGTGATTTTTTAGGCAGCTTTAAAGCAAAGGATAGAATTCTTACGATAATGCAGAGTGGTGAATATCAATTGTTGGGGTATGATTTGTTTACTAAGTTTGAGCAGAATATGATTGTGCTGGAAAAATGGAATCCAAAAAAACCCATTTCAGCAGTTTATCTTGATGGTGATAAAAAAGAATACTTTGTAAAACGCTTTTTGGTTGAACCAACAGATAAAAGGGTATCATTCATTTCTGAACATGAAGATTCTCAGTTAGAAGTTATCTCAACAGATTGGTTACCGCAAATAAAAACCTCTTTTGCTAAATTAAAAGGAAAGGAAAAAGATGCTGAAATTATTGCTTTAGAAGAGTTTATAGCAATCAAAGGAATCAAGGCTATTGGTAATCGTTTAACTACAAATAAAGTTAAGAATATTGATTTATTAGAGCCATTACCTTTTGAAGAGCCTCAAATAGAAGAGATGGAAGAAGAGTTAGAGGTTGCCGATGATAGTTTTGGCGATACGGACTTGGAAGAAGAAGGTGTCTCAGGAAATACAGAATTTAAGGAGGATGCTCTAGATCAGAATAAGTTATCTGTTATTGAAGAACTTATTACTGAAAAGGTTGTTGAAGTAGTACCGGAAATAAAGAAGAAATTTGAGAAGAAGATTGATCCTGTTGAAGAAGATGCGCAGATTGAAGAGGTTTCAAATGTAAAAGCGGAGGTTGAAGTAGATTCTAAATCAGATTTACAACCAGAAAATAAACAAGAAGAAAAGCCTAAATCAAAGTTTAAGAAAAAATTGCCGATTAAAGATTCAGATGATAGTGCTGACGAACAAATGACTTTATTTTAAATGAGTATATCAATTACATTAATTATCATAATTATTACCGTTGCAGTTTCTTTATATGTTAATGGTAAGCCTGAAATTTACAGTAAGTTATTGTTTAATCCTTATCAGGTTCACCATAGAAAAGAATGGTACAGAATATTTAGTCATGCTTTCATCCATGATAACAACAATATTTTTCACTTAGGATTTAATATGTATGTGTTGTATTCATTTGGGAATATTGCAGAAACAATTTTAATAAACAATTTAGGAAGTCTAGGTGTAGCGTACTATTTAATTATTTATACAGGAGGAATAGCTGCAGCATCAATACCGTCTTTGTTAAAGCATAAAGATAATCATGGTTACAATTCTGTTGGTGCTTCTGGAGCTGTTTCAGCAGTTCTTTTTACAACTATTGCATTTATGCCTTTTACAGGAGGTATTGGTATTATGTTTATACCATTGGATATACCGCCATTAATTTTTGGAGTATTGTATATTGCTTATGAAATGTATATGGGTAAGCGTGGTGGTACAAATATTGCTCATGATGCACATATTGGTGGTGCTGCTTTTGGCTTCTTATTTGCCTTGATTTTTGTGCCAAATGCTTTTACTAATTTCTTGTCACAAGTTTTGGCTGTTTTAG
>CAJWVX010000028.1 GCA_913048175.1 uncultured Flavobacteriales bacterium
ATCTAAATCATATTTATTATCGTGACTACTAACATCAATTTCAATAACTAAATTTAAAGGCTTGCAATAAAAATCTACTGTATAACTTAATAAGGGTTTCTGACGATTAAAAGGATATCCTGTTTATTTTGCTCGCAAATACTTAAACAACAATACTTCTGACAAAATTTAATCAAACCTTAATTTCTTAGAATACTCTTTTAAGTGTTTATCGTAAGGGATGTGGTTCATAAATTTCTACTCTACTATTAAATCTACCTAAACCCTTTAAAAGAGGAATACAAAAATTAACTTCTTAAAATTATAACTTTATTTAGATACAATCATAAATTCACTTCTTCTGTTTTCAGCCCTACCCTTTTCAGTTGCGTTATCAGCTATTGGTTTCGTGTCACCATAACCTTTAACAGTTAATCTTTCTTCTGGAACACCATTTTCTATCAAATATGAATAAACTGATTTTGCTCTATTTTCAGATAAAATTTGATTTGATTTTACTGAACCTACATTATCTGTATGACCTCCTAATTCAATTGTAACCGATTTATTCTTAGCAAGAAAAATGATTAACCTATCTAATTCGATTTTAGATTTCTGCTTTAAATCAAATTTGTCTGTATCAAAAAATACATTTTTTAATACAACACTTTTACCAACTTCAATTTTTTGTAAAGGAACATCTTTTCTAAAAGGCTTATGAGCAGTACCCTCTGTTAATAGGAAGTTCTCAGAATAAAATAAATAACCATCAAAAGAAGCACTTAAAGCATATTCTTTATCAATTGGCAAACTCACCAAATATTCTCCTGTAGCCTCATCAGCATAAGACTCTACTACAGTTTTACCAGTTACTAAATCAACCAATTGAAAATGCGCAGGAACTGGTTTTTTAGTAACCACATCATACACTTTTCCTTTTAAGTAATTTACAATGTTTGGTCTTGCAGATTCTGGCATTTCAAATTTATATAAATCTAATTCTCCAAAACCTCCAGCCCTATCAGATGCAAAATAAGCCAACTTACCATTCGAAGAGACTAACAAGCTATTTTCATCACTAAAAGTATTAATTGGATAGCCTAAATTTTTAGGTTTTGACCAGTTCCCATTTTCTTCTTTTTGACTCATAAATAAATCTAACCCTCCCATACCTGGATGCCCATTAGAAGAGAAGTAAAGCGTTTTACCATCTGGATGAATAAATACGGATTCTTCTACACCAGACGTGTTAATTGTTTTACTTAATTTAATTGGATCTGACCATAAACCTTCTTTTGTAATTGCTGAAGTCCAAATATCTTGTTGCCTACTATTCCCTCTTCCTATTCCTCTAATGAAATAGAGTGTTTTACCATCTGCAGAAAAAGAAGGTTGAGTTTCCCAGTTGCGAGTATTAATTTTAGCCCCTAAATTTTTAGGCTTAGTCCAATTATCGCCAACATTATAAGCATAAAATAAATCACAACTTCCATATCCTTTTCTTCCTTGACCGTAACCCTCTACAGGATTTGCGCAAGAAGTAAAAATTAAAAATCGTCCATTTGCAGATAAAGAAGGAGCCCCTTCATTTGTTAAACTATTTATAGCCTGAACATTAACACTTTGCTGCCAGTTTTTACCATCAAATTTACTTACAAAGAAATCCTCATTAAAGCCTGTATAAGTCATTTTACTATTTAGTCTTCTCGTATAAAGAAGCTTTGTACCATCTACAGATATAGATGGAAAATACTCTGGTAATGGACTGTTAATTTTATCACCCAAATTAATCGGCTCAAATGGAACTGGGCTTTTTAAAGCTTCAATTGCAAAATTACAATCCCTTAATCCATCTTTTGCTAAATCTCTCATCATCAAAGGCGATTCCTCAAAATTAAGGTAAGCTTCAAAATGTTGTTTTGCCTTTTCATACATTCCATATTTCAACTCAATTGCAGCAGATGATGAATAAACTTCAGGAAAAAACTTAGGGTTAATTTCCATACAACGAACATAGCAAGCTAAAGCTTTTTTATACTGAATCATATCCGTATAAACATATGCCAATAATAATTCAGCCTCAACAAAATTTGGATCTTTGCTTATTGCCTGAATTAAAGTTAATTCTGCCAATTCATTATTTCTGGAATCATAATACCCTATTGCTTCTTTATAAAGCTTAACAGCTTTTTTATTTATTGATGATACCGGCTTGTCTCGTTGAGCAAAAGTGTTATTAATAAACACCATTAAAAAAACGAGTACTATTATTTTGTGAAGTCTATTCATATTTCAAAATCAAATTAAAACCTTTCTTAAGGTATTTGCATGTATTTATGCGTTTGCAATGACATATTCCATTTTGGATTCTCCATTATGTAATCAATTATAATAGGCATCATTTTATCTTTATTACTCCACTCTGGCTGCATATATAATTTACAATTATCTCCAACTTTAGCAGCATGACTTTCTGCCCATTTGATATCATTTTTATTAAAGATAATTACCTTCAGCTCATCAGCACGTTCATAAACCTCTTGCAAAGGAGGTAAATTCTTTTTTGGAGATAAACAAATCCAATGCCAAACGCCACTTAATGGATGAGCTCCAGAAGTTTCTAAAAAAACCTCTACACCAATATTTGCTAATTTATTTGTTAAATAATCCAACTTATAAATTAAAGGTTCTCCACCAGTTATAACAATCGATTGTGCTGGATGTTTTTGAATATTAGTAACAATCTGTTCAATATCTGTCAATGGATGTAAATTCGGATTCCAACTCTCCTTAACATCACACCAATGACATCCTACATCACAGCCACCAACCCTAATAAAATAAGCTGGTTTACCTGTATTTGCACCTTCTCCTTGTATCGAATAAAACTCTTCCATTATTGGAAGCATCATTCCTTTACTTAACAGTTCCTTGTGTTCCTTTGTTATGTTTTCTATCTCATCAATCATACAAAGCAAAAATAACAATATATAACCTTACTAAAAATAAGCACTATAAAACAATCTTGTATACTTTCGTAACATGAAACATTACGGATTAATTGGTCACCAACTAACACATTCTTTTTCTAAGGAGTACTTCTTTCAAAAGTTTGATAAAGAGAACATTACTGACTCTTCTTATCATATATTTGACATTGAAAAAATTGATCTGTTTACCGAAGTAGTAAACAACAGTAAAAATCTAAAAGGTTTAAACGTTACTATACCTTACAAAGAGTCTATATTAGGTTTTTTAACTGAAATTGATCCAAAAGCTAAAGAGATTGGAGCTGTTAATACGATAAAAATTTCTGATGATAAAAAATCTTTAAAAGGCTTTAATACTGATTATGATGGTTTTAAGAAATCCTTAAAACCTTTTTTAGATATTAATCATGAACGTGCTTTAATTTTGGGAACTGGCGGAGCAGCTAAAACTGTAAAATTTGTTTTAAATGAATTAAATATTGATTGTTTAATGGTTTCTAGAAACCCAAAAAATGATAATGAAATTAGCTATAATGATGTTAATAAATACGTAATAAAACATCATCAAGTAATAGTTAACACAACTCCAATTGGAACATATCCAAATATAAATGAATGTCCTGAAATATATTATAATAACCTAACTGATAAACACTTAATGTATGATTTAGTTTATAATCCTGGTGAAACAAAATTCTTGAAAAAAGGAAAAGAAAAAGGTTGCATTACGATTAACGGACTACAAATGTTAAAGATACAAGCAGAAAAATCTTGGGAAATCTGGAATACTTAAGCTAATGTTAACTTGCAATTTTATTTCCATATTCTTCCTCAAAGTCTTCTATACCCACATAAGTTCTATGATCACCATACACTCTAGAAAAGAAAACATCAAAAAGAACTTTGTCAGTTACTTTCATTGTAATTTTAATAAAGTTTGAATATTTTTCTGATTCCAAGTTTTCTTTACAATGCGGGCAAGTAAAGTTTACAACTTCATTTTCTTGAAAGTCAGCCCATGGCTTACATTTATATTTATAAGATCTTGGTTTAGGGTCTAAGTACAATTTAACCACTTCTCTATTACTTCGCTGTACGTTAAACAAAACTTGATTGTTTTCACTTAGTTGTTGATCACATTTTGGGCAATAATAGTCATACTGGCTAATCATAAGTATAATTTATGGGGTTAATAATAATGTTATTTATATAACAATGTAAAGGTTTCATAAATATTTTACTCAAAAAAAACTATAAAGTTTCAATATAACCCATATAAATATCGACAAATAACAAATAACAATCGATTAATTAAATATAATTGAAACTGTATGTCTAATTAATCCGTAGATAAATTCATCATACATAACAATGAAAAAAAAACTTATTACCTCATTTTCTATACTAATTCTTATATACTCCTGTTCTTTGAATAGTTCTGAAAATATTAGTGCCAAAAATGAGAATTACAAAGAAAATTTAAGGATATTTATTTCTGATAATTATTCTAATCTTCAACCAAATAAAAGTGTTAAATCAATTTCTATAACAAATACTTCACTCATTAATAAATTCTACAAAAGAATAAAATATACTCCCATCTGGATAAATGATTCAATAAATATTAATAAAAACGGATCTGAACTGATAACACTTTTATCCACATCTTACAATTATGGTTTAGATACTTCTTATTACGATTCATTTATTATAAAATCATTATTAAAAGAACTTTCAATGGTTAAGAAAAAAAATGAGCGATACATCCTTGCTGCTAAGATTGAGATTCTCTTAACCAAATCCTATTTCCAATTCGGAAAAGACCTAAACTACGGTATTACAAACAAAGATTCTTCAATATTAGTCTCCGAAATCCCAAGAAAAAAATTTAATATTGATTTAAACAAACTGCTTTCAAACTCTTTTAAAACGGACAGTTTAATTATTGATTTGTTAGCACTACAACCTCAACATAAAGAATATAAAAACTTACAAAAACATTTTGCTAACTATCTAAAATCTGCCTCTCTTTCTAAAGAAAAATTTAAGGTTATTCCATTTCGAAAAGACTCTCTTAAAGCTTTTGAACAATCAAAAAAAGCGTTATTACTTCATAAATATATTGATATTAATTGTTCTGATTCAAATTACATTCTTGCACTAGAAAAATTTCAGATCCAACATGGATTAAAACCTGATGGCTTAATTGGTAAAAATACAGCAAAAGCCCTATCTAAAAGTCCATATAGCAATTATCTGAAAGCAGTAGTAAGTTTAGAAAAATGGAGATGGAGGAACAATTGGAATGAAGATTATATCTATATAAATATTCCATCATTCAATTTAAAAGTATATCATCACAACCAAGTTCAAAAGCAATTAAACGTTGTTGTTGGAAAACCAAAAACACTTACTCCTGAAATTAACGATTCAATGAAATATTTAATGGTTTTTCCATATTGGAACTTGCCATACAGTATTTCTAGTAAAGAAGTGTTACCAAAAATTAAGAAGGACTCTAACTATCTAAAAAAAAATGGATACAAACTCTTAACAAATAAATACAAGCCCTTAGATGAAAACAGTATAAATTGGAACGCTATTACGGTGAGTAATTTTAATTATAAAATTAGGCAAGATGGTGGTAAAAAAAATGCTCTAGGATTAATTAAGTTTATTTTCCCTAATAAACACTCTATATACATACATGATACTCCTTCTAAAAGATATTTTAATTCAGAAATTAGAGACTTTAGCCATGGATGCATTCGTGTACAAAACCCATTAGCTCTTGCAAAAATAATATTAGAAACGGACAATAACAAATATTCAATTGATAGTGTTAGTACGTTTATAGATTTAAAGAAACAGAAACAAATTAATTTAAATCGCAAAATCCCTGTCTACATTGAATACTTTACTTGTGGATCAGACTCAAACAATACGATAGTTTTCTATATAGATATTTATAGTAAAGATAACAAAATGAAAGAGTTAATGGGTTTAAATAAAGCATCTTATTCTGATACTAAACCTGCATTGGTAAGCAAATAATTATCGTTAGCATTTACAAACTTAGATTTTGATAAATAAGCCTTTTCAGGAGAATAGACAAACAAACAACTTCCATCTTTTAAAGATTCTATAATCTCCTTAAAACTATCCATAGGTAGAGAAGGACAACCTAAACTTCTTCCTAAACGCTGATTTTCTTTAATAAATTTATTACTTACGTATTTGGCTCCATGAATTACGATACCTCTTTCTCTTGCATTATTATTTGAATATTCTAAACCATCTAATTTTAAAGAAAATCCTCTTTTCCCAATGTAAGTTTCTGCAGTTTTATAAAACCCAAGACTTGTTTGATAGCTACTTTTATTGTTTGAAAAACTTTTAGCATACTCCTCACCAGACTTTTTCCCATGAGCCACCAAACTTTTAAAAACTAACTGCTTGCACTCTATATCAACAACAAAAAAACGCTCTTCATTTGCTGACAAACTCATATCAACTATGGTTATATATTTTTGATTTGACAGCTCATTTTTTTTCAAAAGGTTGTAATATCCTTTTAATGCAAGACTAAACGCCTCAGCGTTGATTTCAGATGCATCAACACACAAATAAAGTTCATTTGAATATTCAGCAAATGAATATATCGGTTCCTCTTCTACATAAAACATAGCCTCCTCTTTTAATGAAAAAGCGGAAAGATAGATAGATAAAAATGTAACAAATAGTATTAATACTTTTTTCATTCGGGATACAAAGGTATCAAAATAAATAACAAGTAAAAATATACGATAATGATATACAGTTGATTATGATTTTATTAGCACTAAAAAAACCAACACTTATTGTTAATCTTTAGTTATCTTAATATATTCAAATGGAACTTTAATTATAGATGCAAATTCGTCCCCAAGATCTTCAAGATCTTCATCATCTTCATCAAAGTTCCAAACAACCTTAACATTAGTTTTATTATCTTTATAGAAGATATCTATTTTTTTGATTAAGATTAATACACACTCTGTAGAGTGAGTATTTAAATAGTCTAAATAAATAAAAAGTGTTAAGGTTTCTGGTTTTGTATCAATAAAATCAGAAATCCAATTTTCTAATGGTTGATAAAAATTCACTGGATCTTCTGGAATAGAACGCCCAATTATCTTTAACATACCACTATTTGGATCAAAATTTATACTTGGGAAATTTAACTGTCTCTCTAAAATTAAAGGCTCCATAATATTACAAAATTAAATAAGTTATAAGGTTATTTCAAAATTTCAGCAAAGGATTTCTTAAACTTTTCAACCTTTGGACTAATAACAGCTCTACAATAGGGTTGGTTTCCGTTAGAATTAAAATAATCTTGATGAATATCTTCTGCTGGATAAAAACTTTTAATCACCTCTATTTCAGTAACAATAGGATTATCAAATACTTTATCATTGTTCAATTTATTTAAAATAGAAACTACTATTTTCTTTTGAGAAACGTTATGATAGAATATACCTGAACGATATTGTGTACCAACATCTCCACCCTGTCTGTTAAGAGCAGTTGGATCATGGACTTGCCAAAATACCTCTAAAATTTTAGATAAAGAGATAACTTCAGAATCATAAACCAATTGACAAACTTCTGCATGTCCCGTATTTCCTGTACATACTTCTTTATAAGTTGGGTTTTTGTTAGCTCCGTTGGCATATCCAGAAACTACACTTTCAACACCTTTTATATCTTGAAAAATTGCCTCGACACACCAAAAACATCCAGCACCTAAAGTAATTGTATCCATATTTGAGTTATAATTTTCTATTTTCTCCACTACTTTTTTGCTTTACAATAGTTACAGGATAATAAAATACAGCTTGTAATAATTGTAAGTATAATTTGTTTCACAAATTTAATTTTAACATCAAAAACTAAATTTCCGCAATAATATTATTTAGTATGATGCAATTAACTTTTTTATTTGATTATTTGTCTTTTCACTCACATTAACCAAAGGTAAACGAACAGCATCTCCTATAATTTTCAGCTCTTTTAAAGCTGCTTTTACTCCAGCAGGATTACCTTCGACAAACAATAAATCGATCATTGAAAAATATGTGTAGTGCAATTCACGAGCAGAATCCATATCATTATTTAGCGCTGACCCAACCATTCCTGCAAACCCTTTTGGAAAAGCATTTGCTAATACAGAAATAACACCATCTCCCCCACTTGCAATCATTGGCAAAGTTAAGGCATCATCTCCAGATATCACTAAAAAATCTGAAGGTTTAGTGTTGATAATCTCCATACACTGTTCTAAACTTCCTGAAGCTTCTTTAACTGCAATAATATTTTTAAAATCATTTGCCAACCTAACAGTTGTTTCAGCTAAAACATTAGAACTTGTTCTACCTGGAACATTATATAATATAATAGGTAGTTTAGAAACTTCTGCAACTGCTTTATAGTGCTGATAAATTCCTTCTTGAGTTGGTTTATTGTAATAAGGACTAACAGATAAAACTGCATCAACCCCAGTCAAATTAGTTGTTTGAAAAGCTTCTACAACAGTTGCTGTACAATTCCCTCCTATTCCTAAAACAATAGGTAACCTTTCATTATTAATTTTAATAATAAAAGCTAATATTTCTTCTTTTTCCTGTTTATTTAAAGTTACAGATTCACCAGTTGTACCTTGAACCACTAGATAGTTTATCCCGTTTATAATTAAATGCTCTACCAGCTTTTCTAAGCCATTAAAATCAACACTTTTATCATCATTAAATGGAGTTACAATTGCTACACCTGTTCCTTTAAATTTATTCATGTCTTATTGTTTTATCACAATTAATATGAAATCATATACTTGTAATTTCAGACTGCAAAAATGAAAATAATTACCGAGATAGAAAAACTGTTCTATTTAAAAAATAATTATTATCTAACATTTTTTTAAATATAAAACAAATACATATAGAAACAAATGATTAAAAATAAGATTATCTCTTACTTTACACCAGAAACTTAGTTAATTTAGACTTTACTTAAATGCATTTATGAAATCGAAAAAAGAAATAGTAGACAACTGGCTTCCTCGTTATACTGGAAGAGAGTTAAAAGATTTTGGGGAATATATTTTATTGACCAACTTTAATAATTATGTTGAATTCTTTGCAGAACAACATGGAGTTGAAGTAAATGGTACAGACAAAGCAATGCCTAATTCAACTGCTAATGGGATTACCATTATAAACTTTAGTATGGGAAGCGCAAATGCTGCTACCATTATGGATTTATTAAGTGCAATTAGTCCTAAAGCTTGTTTGTTTTTAGGAAAATGTGGTGGACTAAAGAAAAAAAATAAATTAGGTGATTTTATACTTCCTATAGCTGCGATTAGAGGTGAAGGAACATCTGATGATTACCTTCCACCAGAAGTACCTGCTTTACCAGCATTTACATTACAGCGAGCAGTTTCTTCTACCATTAGAGGAATGGGAAGAGATTACTGGACTGGAACGGTTTATACAACTAACCGAAGAGTTTGGGAACATGATGAAGAATTTAAAGACTATTTAAGAGAAATAAGAGCAATGGCCATTGATATGGAAACTGCCACCTTATTTATTACTGGATTTACCAACAGTATTCCTGTTGGAGCTTTATTATTAGTTTCTGACAACCCAATGATTGCTGAAGGTGTTAAAACTGATAAAAGTGATGCTTCTGTAACTAAAAACTATGTTGACAGTCATATTGAAATAGGTATTAAATCTTTAGAAGAAATTAAAAACAATGGGGCTAGTGTAAAACACCTAAAATACTCTTATACTGAGGATTAATGGATCATATTCAGATTGTAAAAGACATAAAAAACAAGGTGTATCATCCCGTTTATTTTTTAACTGGTGATGAGCCGTATTACATTGATTTAATTTCGGATTATATTGAAAAAAATGTTTTAGACGAAACTGAAAAAGACTTTAACCAAACCATTTTATATGGTAAGGAGAGTGATATTACTACCATAATTTCTGAAGCAAAACGCTATCCAATGATGGCGAACAATAATGTTGTAATTATTAAAGAAGCACAGCATTTAGGAGCTCAATTAGATAAGTTGGAGAGTTATTTAGAAAACCCAACTCCTTCCACCCTCTTGGTTTTTTGTTACAAGTACAAAAAAGTAGATGGAAGAAAAGCTATTGGTAAACTATTAAAAAAGAAAGCAGTTTATTTTGAATCTAAAAAGCTTTATGACAACCAAGTTTCTGATTGGATTACCGGCTATTTAAAAAAGAAACGTTACACGATTACTCCACCAGCGGCAATGTTAATTGCAGATTCTTTAGGAACTGATTTAGGCAAAATTGTTAATGAATTAGAAAAACTAACTATTAACGTTTTAGAAGGAAATGAAATTACACCTGAAACAGTAGAAAAGAATATTGGAATTAGTAAAGATTTTAACAACTTTGAGTTAAACAAGTCTTTAGGAGCAAAAAACATTTTAAAAGCAAATACTATTGTTTTCCACTTTTCTAAAAATGAAAGAGACCATCCTTTGGTGGTTACTATTGGTTTGATGTACAGTTTCTTTAGTAATATATTAAAGGTGCATTATGCCAAGGATAAAACAAAGAACAGCCTTGCTTCTATTTTACGAATTAGCCCTTTTTTTGTTGGCGAATATGAAACTGCTGCTCGTAATTACCCAATTCGTAAAGCAGTTAAAATAATTGAATATTTACGTGATTATGATTTAAAATCTAAAGGGGTAAACAATGCTTCAGCTTCTAATAGCGAATTATTAAAAGAATTGATTTTTAAGATTTTACATTGAAATGGTTATTGATACTTGTTTTAAATACCTTAATTACATCTCTGGAGAAGCTTAACGCTTCTTATCAGATGGAAAAGTGTCTGACGATGAAGTAATAAGAATATGTGTTGAATTAAATAAATTCAAAAAAGAATGCTCATCAAGTAATTTACCAGAAAAATTAAAATCTGAAATTAATTCAATGGATTTTAATTACTCCGCTAAACAAGTTGAAAGTAACACTTTACTTTTATTGGGTGGTATTTTAACTTTAGGATTATGGTCTATTTTAATTCATATGAAAAGACAAAGTAAGAGAAAATCGAAATTAGAGGAGATTCGAGAGATTTCAAATAGTCTTGCAATGGGAATCAAGCTGAACTACTTATAATAAAAGATTCTGAATCAAGTTCAGAATGACGAAGTCACGTAAGGGATAAAATGATAATTTTGAATATTAATAAACTTAAAAACAAGTGATTTTAGGCTTAAAATTAGAAACTGACCCTCGATGGATAAGTATTGCAGAATCAAATATTAACCGACCATGCATGTTGCGAGCAAAATTAGCTACCAATGTCATTACTATAATGGCCTAAAATATAGAACATACAGAGTTAGTTACTGATTTAATAATCTTGGCACAAGAAGAGCTGAAGCATTTTGAAATGGTGCATGATATTATAAAAAAGAGAAATTACAAACTTGGGCGTGAGCAAAAAGATAGCTATGTAAATGAGCTGTTTAAATTTATGATTAAGGGTGGAAGTAAGCAGGAAAGTCTAGTTGACAGACTTTTATTTTCTGCAATGATAGAAGCTAGAAGCTGAGAACGCTTTAAACTTTTATCAGAAAAAATAAGCGATCCTGAATTATCTAAATTCTATTATGATTTAATGATATGTTAAGCTGGACACTACATTTATAGGTTTTGCGAGAAAATACGGAGAAGGTATTCATGTAGATAAGCGATGGAATGAGTTAATACAATTTGAGGGTGAAATCATTAAAAAATATGGGAAATCAGAAACTATACATGGTTAATTTATTTTACGTTAGAGATGGAAGTGGCATCCTTTTATTTGCTCATTGAGCGTAGCCGAAACGTCAAATAAAATTACGGCCTTTAACCCCACTCAAGGAACAATTTTATAAAAGGCCAATCTCCCCAACCCTCTTCTCCAAGAGGGAGTTTCAACTAAGAATTAATATCTCCAATCATTTTAACTTCATTCTTCATCGTGTTAAAGTTTGGAGAATGCTGCATTACTCTTTCCATTAAAGTATTATATTGTTCTTGAGTTCCGTTACCCTTTACATTAAAAACGAATTTTAATTCTGGGAAACCAGCGTCAATATCTTTGTCTACACCTAAAAAACCTCTTAAGTCTAACTCTCCATCAACCTCTAACTGTAATTTATCTACCTCAATATTCATTAGTGTAGCTCCAGCCATAAATGTAACAGCCATACAACCTGCTAAACCACCCAACATATATTCTGCCGGATTTGGCGCAGAATTAACTCCCAAAAGCTCTGTGGGTTCATCAATGGTAAATTCAAAATCTCTAACCAGTTTATGATTTCCTAAAATCATATTCTTAGTTTTTACTTTTGTTTTAGTACCACTAACCCAATCCAAAACAACACCGTAAGAAGCTATCCCCTCAATATTGTTTTCTTTTACTTCGTTAGCATACTCACTTAATCCGGCTATGTTTATGTTGTTTAACATCTGTTCTGTTTTAAAATATTTGTTTTATTGCTTGGTTAAAATCAGTTATTAAATCTTCTATATCTTCAATACCTACAGACAATCTAACCAAACCATCGTTTATTCCTATTTCTCTTTGTTGTTCTTTAGTTAATGAAGCTTGAGAGGTGTTGTAAGGCAAAGAAATAAGACTCTCTACTCCTCCTAAACTTGTTGCTTCTTTTGGTAAATGCAACTTTTTTAATAATAAATGTGCCATTTCATCACCACCTTCTATCTCAAAACTTATCATTCCCGAGTATTTACCTTTTAATTGAGATTTAGCCAACTCATGCTGATCGTGAGATGCTAATCCTGGATAATAAACTCTTTTAATTTTTGGATGATTTTCTAAATAAGTTGCAAATTCCAAGGCATTTGCGTTATGAGTTCTCATTCTTAAAGCAAATGTTTTTAAACTTCGCTCCAACATAAAACAAGCATGAGGATCCATAGAACCTCCATTCTTTAGCATTTGCGGCCAAATACGATCTATTAATTTACGTGATCCAGAAACTGTTCCTCCAACTAAATCTGAGTGTCCGTTTAAATATTTAGTTGCTGAATTCACTACTAAATCCACTCCTAAATCAAGTGGTTTTATATTATAAGGTGTTAAAAAAGTATTGTCGATAATTACCCTCAGATTGTACTTTTTACCCAATGCTACAATTTCTTCTAACGGTGCTATTTTCAATAAAGGATTTGTTAAGCCTTCAAAATATAAAACCTTAGTATCTTC
Organism: uncultured Flavobacteriales bacterium; assembly: GCA_913048175.1. Classification (GTDB taxonomy): domain Bacteria; phylum Bacteroidota; class Bacteroidia; order Flavobacteriales_E; family Vicingaceae. Next base: position 13,293 of record CAJWVX010000028.1, read on the forward strand.
TTGTATTGCAGCTTCAATTTCAGCAATATCGGTTGGAGACGTAAATGTTACAGACATACCGTAACGATCTAAATCTTCGTACAAAAAGTTATAGGTTCCACCATAAATATCTCGCGATGAAACAATATGACTTCCTTTATCTAACATAGCCAATAAGGCTGAAGAAATTGCTGCCATCCCTGAAGAAAATACAATAGAACTTTCTGCATTTTCTAAAGAAGATAATTTTTCTTGAACACTCCATTGCGATGGATTACCGTAACGAGTATAAATCATTTCATCCCTTCCTCTGCCTTCTCCTATTGCTTGGTAAGTATTTTCATTCAACATAAATGTTGAACATTGAAAAATAGGTGTTCCTAAAGCATTTGTTGTAGGATCATCATACTGTCCTGCATGAACAGATTTTGTTGATTCATTGAACTCCTCATACCTTTTAGATACTATAGCTGGACCTATATCTCTTGTACGTTTTAATTCATCAAACCAAACGTCACCAGTTTCTCTTTTATCTTCTAATCCTTTAAAAACTTTATTCATCGCAATATTTTTATACAATATTCAACTTAGATTATGAACTCAATCTAATTTTTCAACATATAATCATTTAGATATTCTGCATCCTTTTTAACTCCACCTAAAGTTGCTGAACCTCTTGTAAATAACCAAGGTAACCCTAAATAATACAAACCTTTAATATCACTCACACCCCTATAATTTATGGGGTAATTATCTTTATCTAATTTTATATTCTCAATCCAATTAAAGTTGGGCTTAAATCCTGTAGCCCAAATAATATTTTTAATTGATTTTACTTCTTTCTTTTCAAATACAATATTTTCATTAATCACATCTGTTGTTCTTCCAACACACTCTACATTCGGTTTTTTAAATAGTTTTTTTACATTAACACCGATAACAGGTTGACCTACTCTACTTATTATTTTACCTATACTAGTATATTTACTGACACTCAGGAAACCAATTTTAGAAAACCACCACCATAGTGTTTTTCCTAATATTTCTTGTGGTACTGAGGATATATTTGTGTTTCCAGAAAAATAAACTTTACGTTTAGTATCTGATATTTCGTTTAAAATTTGAACACCAGAATCTCCTGCTCCAACAACTAGTGTATCTCCCTCCTGCAATTGACTTGGACTCTTATAATTTTCGCTATGAATTTGAATTACATCACGAGCAATTTTGTCATGAAATTTTGGAGTAAATGGAGTATGAAATGGCCCTGTAGCAATAATTACATTTTTTGCTTTATAAGTTTCATTTTCACTTTCTAATACAAAATGATCATCGACCTTTTTTAGTGCATTAATTTTTTGATTAAAATCAATAGGAATTTTAAATTTTTCGACATAAGATTTTAAATAGTTTGCCACATCATACTTATTAGCATAATAACCGTTAGGGTGAGGGAAGTCTAATCCTGGTAAATGATTGTACTCTGCTACCGTAAATAACGTTAAAGAGTCCCACCTTTTTAGCCATGGCGCTCCAATATCTCTATTAGCATCAATCACCATAAAGTCTTTCTTCTCTTGGGTTAAATAATAAGAAATTGCCATTCCCGCTTGTCCTGCTCCTATTACAATATAATCTTTCATCCACTAAAACTATTAGACTACAAATTTACCACCTCACAACTACAAAATGATATAAAATAAATTAAAAAGAAAATTAAACTATAAAATTAGTTTTAAAAAGATTAATTATCTTTGTTAAATAACTATCAAATCAATTTTTAGTTTTTTTTTCTTTTTCACTATGAATTTAGACCAACTAGACAAACAAATTTTAATGCTTTTACAGAATGATTCGTCATTAAAAACAAAAGAGATTGCCGCAAAAATTGGATTATCTGTAACTCCAACTTATGATAGAATTAAACGTTTAGAAAAAAATGGAGTTATTGAAAAGTATGTAGCCATTGTTAACCACAAAGCAGTAGATAAGTCCGTAACAGTAATATGCCATATATCTTTACAAAAACATGAAAAAAGCTTATTGAAACAATTTGAAAAAGATATTTTAGAGGTTGAAGAAATTATTGAGTGTTTTCACATTGCTGGTAATTACGATTATATTCTAAAGGTTATTGTTCCTAATTTGGACGCTTATAGTAACTTTATTAAAAATAAAATTACAGCTGTTAAAAATATTAGTAATATTCAAAGTTCTTTTGTGATGACTGCCATCAAAAATGAAACTGCCCTGCCGATATGAAATATGATGTAATTGTTATTGGTGGAGGTGCAGCAGGAATATTTGCTGCTATAAATATTGGAGCTTCTAACCCAACCTTAAAGGTTGTTGTACTAGAAAAAACAACTAAACTACTTTCTAAAGTTAAGGTTTCTGGAGGCGGAAGATGTAACGTTACTCACGCTTGTTTTGACCCAAAAGAATTAGTTAAATATTATCCTAGAGGTGAAAAAGAGTTAAGAGGCCCTTTTCATAAATTTCAACCAGGAGATACAATTGCATGGTTTCAAGAAAGAGGCGTTGAATTAAAAATAGAGGATGATGGAAGAATGTTTCCTACAACAGACAGCTCTCAAACAATTATAGATTGCTTCCTAAAAGAAGTTGAAAAATATAATATTGATATTCGTTATCAATCAGCAGTAGAATCAATTGACAAGACTGAAGACGGATTTAAAATCCAATTACAGAACGGAGATATTACTTGTGATAATTTAATTATTTCTACTGGTGGCTTTCATAAGGTTCAAGGTTATGATTTTATGAAGAACCTTAACCATAGTATTATACCTCCCAACCCATCATTATTTACTTTTAATCTTCCTAAAAATGATTTACTAACGTTACAAGGTTTAGTTAGTCAGGTAGAAATTAAAATACTTGGAAGTAAATTTTCTGAAAGCGGACCTTTATTAGTTACTCACTGGGGAGTTAGTGGCCCTGCAATTTTAAAGTTATCTTCTTGGGCTGCTCGTCTGTTAAACGAAAAGAATTACGAGTTCGATTTTATGATTAATTGGTTACCCAACCATGATGAAGACAGTTTAAAAGAGTTGTTTAATTCTTACAAGCAGAATTCTGGAAGCAAAAAGGTTTTCAATCAAATGGAATTAGATATCCCTAAAAAACTCAAACATTTCTTATTAGAAAAAGCAGATATATCTTCTGATATTAAATGGGCTGATGTCAACAAAAAACAGTTTAATAAACTCATTCAGCTTTTAAGTGCTGACATCTATCCTTCTAAAGGAAAAACAACCTTTAAACAAGAGTTTGTAAGTTGTGGAGGTATAAAACTGAACGAAGTCAATTTTAAAACGATGGAAAGCAAGCTAGTTCCTAAGCTCTATTTTGCTGGTGAAGTTTTAAATATTGACGCCTTAACTGGTGGATTTAATTTTCAAAATGCTTGGACAACTAGTTGGATTGCTGCGCAAGACATTTCTAGTAAATAATTTATAATTCTCAGCTTGAATGGGAATCTAAAATAAATGAAGTAATCTCATTGTAAATAGCGTTGTTTATTATATCTGGATTTCAACCTTCACGAGAAAAGAGTTTTTAACTTCAACAAAAATAATTAATATGCCTTTATTGCTAATTTAAACAAACAGAATCCATACTATTTGTTATGGTTGATAGGTAGATTTGATTAGGTAGTTCATAATATGGATTTGTACTATAATATCCCTTATTATAGTACAAATAACTACTATCCAAATCGTTACATGATTCTATTGGTTTATTTATTTCTTTATGAGCCAACCCTCTGTAATAATATGCTTCGGTAAAAGTTTTACTATAGGATATTGCTTTATCAAACAGTTCAATTGATTCTTGATAGTTTCCTAATTCATATTCAACTATACCGAAGTACAAAAAAGTTTTAACATCAACCCACTCTTCTCCAAGTAGCTTTGTTTTCTCAATAATACTCTTGTTAAAATACTTTTTAGCACTATCTAATTCGCCTAGTTGTTTATATGACAAACCTATAACGTGATAAATATCTTCACCCCAAGGGGCATCTGTAACATTCGGGGTTAATAAATCAAGTCTTAAAAAGTCATCAATAGCTCCATTAAAATCATGATGCATATATAATTTAATAGACCCTCTATAACCTAAATTCTCAACAGGTCCAATTTCTACAGCTTTATCCAATAATTTAAAACCTTCTGAATACTGCCCTCTTTTATTGAAAGCTACTGATTTTTCCATATAGGCTCTATGAAATGTAGAATCTGCTTCAATAGACCTATCTAAACACCAATGTTCATCAATTGTTCCTTGTCGGAATGAACCTTGTGCATCAAACCAAAACTCAGCTTTCTCACGGGTTGATTTATTCAAATAAAACATTAACAACAAAAATGAAATAAATAAGATAATTGAGAGTAATACTAGACCTATCTTTTTAAAAACTCTCATGGCAATATTTCAATAATTATTCCATTCTTTATTTTAAAAGAAATCATCTTATATGAATCATATTTTTTTCCATCATGCTCTTCTTGTTTCCAATTGGGCATTTGCTTAATATGATCAGAAATTAAATTAACCTGTGTTTGATTAAGAACAATAGTTTTATATTTAGAATCGATAGCAAAACTTCTTATTCTACCAATTTCACCTCTACAATTAATAACAAATCTAATGGTAAGTAAACCAGTTATTTCTGCTGAAAATTTTAACCTTTTAATTATCTCTTCAAAATAGCGTCTGACGCTATTGTGGCCTTCTTTAAACTTAGGATTTACTTGATAATACTCCATAATATTAATTTCATCACAGAGGTAATAATTAGGATTATCTAACGCTGAATCATAAAATATGGCACCTACTTTTTCAATAGTATTAATCTCTTTAGGAATTGTGTTTTGAGATAAGGCAGTTGTGCTATAAGATAATATCAGTAATGTAATTATGAGGCTTAAAAAAGAAATGTTATTTTTCAATAGTATCTGTATTCTAATTATTTTTTATAAAATTAATCATTTGGGTGAAAAGGCTTCAATTATCGGATTGGTATTTCAAGTTTCTAATTGGTCATTGAATAGGCTTATTTTTTTAGCATATAACTGTGTCTCAATTCTCCGCCTTCGCGGGTAAGGAGCTTTTAACTTCAACAAAAGAAGTAATAATCCTTCATTGCTTTTTGATTTAACTTTTCAAAATAGACCTTAATTTCTTCTTGTGCTATATTGTTTGCTACAGTTACAATACTTTGAGTGTTTTCAATTTTCTCTAACTCACTTATTGCTAACATCTCTATCTCATAAATCTGTTTCCCTATTTTTTTTGGGTTATCACAAATCCAATGAAATTCAATATTTTTTTCAATTAAAATTTTAGCTAAAGCCTTTCCTTTTCCTCCTGCACCCCAAACTACTAAGTTCTTTTTTTTATTATATTCCTGACTAAGAAAATAGTCTGCTTTAATAGCTATAAAGGTGTTATCAGCATAATTATCATCTGTTCTTGAAGTTCTAGTTGGATAATCTCTCCAATGGTGTAAAATGATATCACAAGGAATTGGTTTTAATCCATTGACATAAAATCGAAAAGTTAAATCATAATCCTCTGGATAACGATTTGGACGTAAAGCATCACACCTTTCAAAATCTTCACGAAAAACCATCCAGCAAGGTGATGGGATCACACATTCTTTATAAATTTCATCAAAACAAGTTCCCTTGATAATTAAGTTATTTAACCATTCTTCATATCTCCTAAACCCCTCTCCCAAATCATTATCTGAAAAATACTTCACCAAACCAACAGCTATACTTCCTTTTCCTTTATTGATAAGATTAGTACTTAACACTTCTAGCTTATCCTCCGCCATTATATCATCTGAATCCATTCGAGTAATAAATTCTCCCGAACTTTTAGAATAAGCCAAACTTAAGGCATCAATAATTCCTTTACCATCATTCCTAAATGGTTTTACTCTATTATCTTTCTTTGAATACGCTTTTAGAATATTAAAACTATCATCAGAAGAACCATCATCTACGACTAACAACTCCCAATTGGTATAGGTTTGATCCAAAATAGAATTTAAACATTCCTCTAAAAATTGAGTAGTATTCTTAACTGGCATTATTATACTAACCAAAGGGTTTTTCATAGTTCAAAAATCGTTATTATACTGAACTATTGAAGCATTAATATGAGTTATATAGTTAACTTTGAAGCAATGAAAAAAATGGTTGCGATAATTGGTGGTGGTCCTGCAGCAATGTTATTAGCTGCACGCTTAGATTCTAATTTATTTGATGTAATCATTTATGAAAAGAATAAAGCACTTGGCAGAAAGTTCTTAGTTGCAGGTAAAGGTGGATTTAACCTTTCACATTCAGAAAAATTATCGGATTTTATATTAAGATATACTCCTTCTGAATTTCTTAAAGAAGCCATAACCAATTTTAGTAACGATGATTTGAGAATCTGGTTTAAGACTTTAAAAATTCCAACTTTTGTAGGAAGTAGTAAACGAATATATCCTGAGGAAGGAATAAAGCCTATAGAAGTTTTAAATTCTATCTTAAACGAGATTAAGCAAAAAGGTTTTCAGTTAAAAACTGAACAAAACTGGATGGGCTGGAACGATAATAATGAACTATTATTTGAAAATGGTTTCACTACAAATTCTGATATTACCATTTTTTCTTTAGGAGGTAATAGCTGGAAAAAAACAGGGTCTTCTGGAGAGTGGACAAATTATTTTTCTGAAAAAAGTATAAATATTATTCCTTTTGAAGCTTCAAATTGCGCTTTTAAAATTGACTGGAAAAATGACTTTTTAATTAAAAATGAAGGGAAACCACTCAAAAACATATCAATAAACTCAAAAAATAACTCAAAAAAAGGAGAAGTAATAATTACTAAATTTGGATTAGAAGGTGGAGCAATTTATGCTTTAAGTCCTCAAATAAGAGAACAACTTAACCAAAACAAAAAAGCAAAAATTGCTATTGATTTAAAGCCTTCTTTTAGTATTAAAGATATTGTGTCTAAACTTCATTCTGGAAAAATAACACAACAATTAGCCAAAACCATTAAACTAGAAAAATCAAAAATTGATCTCTTAAAATATTATCTAACTAAAGAGGAGTTTATAGACATCAATAAACTAGCTAAAATCATTAAGAATTTCCCTTTAGAAATTACAAGCCTATCTCCTATTAATGAAGCGATATCTAGTGTTGGAGGAATTTCGCTTAATGAAATTAACAGTAACTTTGAGTTAAAAAAAATACCAAATAATTATGCAATTGGCGAAATGCTAGATTATGATGCTCCAACAGGAGGATATCTATTACAAAGTTGTTTTAGTATGGGCGCATTTTTAGCCAATCAATTAAATAAAAAACATGGATAGAAAGATAAAAATAATTTGGGAATTTAGTGGTCCTGATGCTGAACAAACAGCAAAACACCACCAAATACATTTAGAAGATTTTGGCGAAAGAGAAAAGTTAGAATATTCTATTGGAGGCACTGAATACGTAAATCATCTTGTATGGATAGCATATATGATTGTATTGGAAAAAGATACCATTTTAGTAAGGGATACCCTAAAGCCTTTAAGAGCAGAAATATTTGAGGATTAATAAAATGTTCTTACAAACTAACCCTACTCTTTCTTAATTTTACAATTCACAAAAATTAATACTTTGTTACAAAAAGATAAATTCAAACTTATATTATTTGCCATTTTAGTAGTAATTCTAGTAATTACTTTTTCTATTTTCGGTGAAGATCATATCGCAATGAAAATTGCTGCCGGCTCATCTTTAGCTATATGGCTTATTGGTAGTAGGCTAATTATTAACAAAAAATTTAAATAGGATGTTCGGAAATATGTTAAATAAAAAAATGATGGAAAAGATGCAAGGTCAGATGGAAGAGACCAAAAGCAAATTGAACAACATTACAGTTATTGGAGAAACACAAAACGGAAGCATAAAAGTTGTTGCTAACGGAAATCGAATGCTTAATAAAATTGAAATTAATCAAGCAACTTTCACTTCTTCTAGTAAAGAGGAAATTGCTGAATTAATTTTAACAGCTGCAAATAGAGCTTTAGAACAAGCCGAAAGAGTTGAGAAAAGCGAAATGAGTCATGCTGCTATGGGAATGATGCCAGGATTAGGGAAGTAATTACTTTCCTAACTACTTTGTTTCTTCTGCATTAATTGTAGGGTTAGCATACATCTTTAAAAAGATTTTTTCAGCTTCTTTATTACCTTCTAAGCCAATTAATTTTTCGCTCATATAATCCTGAAACTTTTCTTTACCGTTTTCATCATATTTATTGACATACTTTGAAGATGAATTCAATAAATCATAAGCAACATAATTAGAATTCCATAGATGGTAATTCTGATAAACTTCTCTATCTATAACTTCTGCAATACCTTTTAAAAGTTGGTTTCTATTTTTAATATCAGCAAAGCCTTTTATTTTATCGTTAATAGGAGTGCCAAACTGAATATGGACATTTCCTTTATTACCTTGAATTCCGAATAACATATTCTTTTCATCTTCACCTTTAGCTTTTACATAAGTCTCCCCAGCTGATTTCTTTAACAACTCAGGTACTTTAAAAACATCACAAGGATCTAATTCATAAGCTAAACTTACTGGAGTAATATTTAAACTAATTAAATGATCTAATAAATTAGCCTCAGCTGCCATTCCAAACATTTTAAGCAATCCAGGATTTGTCTTATCAAAACCATCCTTAGCTCTTCCTTCACGTTGTGCAATCCAAACAGATTGCTTTTTTTCTTTTAAAGTATGAGCTATATATGCTGATAAGTTTTGTGAAGAAGGAAGCATTTCCTCTTTTGGAAGATTCCTTTTAACAATAAAACTCTTGTTAACTCTTACCAGTTTCTTTATCCAATCTTTTGATAATAAATTATCTCCAATCGCTATTTCGCTTGTATTGTACTGTTTATCATTTAAACAATAATTAATTAAAGCAGAATCCAATACTATATCTCTATGATTAGATAACAACAAATAAGACTCCTCTTTATCTATATTTTTTAAACCATCATAACTGAAATTATTAACCGATCGTTCAATTATTCGGCTAATAAAATTACAAACCATCTTACTCTGAAACTCCTGTATTGTTCCATACCCAAGCATCATTTCTTTAATTTGTGGCAAAGAGAGTTCTGTTAAATAATTATCAATAGTTGCCATTAAAGGTTCTATTTCAAATAATTCTGTGATGATTTGGTGATACTCATCATCATTATATGGTCTTATATCTTCGTAATTCAAATTGCTGTTTTTTAGTCAAAAGTATCAATTCTATTAACGTTACAAAACTTTGATTCGGTTTTCTATCATTTAATTTATACTTTTATAACAATATTTAGTAACAATTGATTTATGAAAACTAACATTACTCTATTATCTCTATTCATTTTATCTTTAGTGTTAAATGGTTATTCACAAAATAAAAAAGTGACTACTACTCAACAAACTGATGAAATTCCGTTCTATTATGAAAACGGTGTTAAAATACATGAAATAACAAAAAGTCAATTGTTATTTACAAATTTAAGTGATAAAGTTTCTGGAAATTTGCCAGAAGAAATGGCCTTAGACTGGGTTTCTAAGCATCAGACACAATTAGGAATTAATGATATTCATGATTTAACGGTCAGCTTTAAAAGAAGCAGTTTGTCTGGCCATAACGTTAGATTACAGCAAAGTTTAAATGGCATCCCAGTCTATAAATCTCAAATTAGTGTTCACATAAATCCTAAAAATGTTGTTACATATGTTGATAATCTATTTGACCCTACACTTGATCAAATTAATACTTCACCAAATATTTCTAAAGAAAATGCCTTCACATTAGCTTGTAGCAACATTAAATCTAAAGGACGATTATCTTTTAGTTCAAATGAATTAATGATTTACAATCAATTAGAGAATACTCAATTAATTTATAAGATTGTTATAGAATCTGAAACACCGATTGGAAGCTGGGAAGTTATAGTTGATGCAAATAATGGAGATGTAATTAAAGCTGTTGACAAAGCATTTTACTATAAAGATGAAGATCATAATTCTAAAAAAACTCCAGTTAACGGAACAGGTAACGTTTTTCTATCTGATCCATTATCAGCTGCTGGTGTTCCTTATGGAGGGAATTATTCTGACAATAGTGATGCAACTAATGCTCAAATGGATGCAGCAATGGCCTCTGTAACTCTTTTAGATATTGATGAGACAGCAGGAGTATTTACTTTAAAAGGTCCTTATGCTGAGATAGTAGATGAAGAATCTCCATTTAATGGACTTTACACACAAAGTAGTAACGATTTTAGTTTCAATAGAAATGATGATGCTTTTGAAGCTGTTAATTGTTATTACCTCATTGACAATAGTATTCGCTACATTAATCAAACTTTAAACATCAGCCTTACACCCTATCAATATGTTGGTGGAGTTCAATATGATCCACATGGATTAGGTGGAGCAGATAATTCTTATTATTCAGGAGGTTCAGGAAGATTAGTTTTTGGTGAAGGATGTGTTGATGATGCTGAAGATGCTGATGTAGTAATACACGAATTAGGTCATGGAATTCACGATTGGTTAACTGGAGGAAACGCTTCTTCATCTGAAGGTTTAGGTGAAGGAAGTGGTGATTACTGGGCTCAATCTTATGGTAGAGTCTTAAACCAGTGGACACCAGCTGATCCTGAATACCAATGGATGTTTAATTGGGATGGACACAATACTTGTTGGAATGGAAGGATTACTAATTATACAGCTACTTATCCTGGAGGTTTAGGTGGAGGTATTCATGCTAGTGGGCAAATATGGGCTACATCTTTGATGCGTATTTACGATCAAATTGGAAGGTCTAAAACAGACAAAGCCTTTTTAGAAGGTTTAGCAATGACTGGTGGTTCAAGCGGACAACAAGATGCCGCTATTGCTGTTAGACAAGCTGCTATTGACATGAATTACAGTTGTGCTGATATTGATGTATTTACTACTGAGTTTACTGCAACAGGTTATGCTTTACCCGCATTTTTTTGTACTGTTGGAATTGATGAGTTATCAATAGATAATATTAAACTCTACCCTAACCCAACTTCTGATATAATAACATTAGTACTCCCTGTATCAAATATGATATCTAAAATCAACCTAATAGATAATTTAGGAAGAACTGTATATATTAATACAATTAATAATAATGAAACACAGATTAATCTAGAGAAATTTGCAAAAGGAGTATACACCTTATTGATAAAAACAAATGATAAGGTAATCACTAAAAAGATTGTAAAAGAATAAGTATATAAAGGTTAATAATAATAATGGTTTTAATTAAGCGAACATAAATCTTATTATTTTTCTATAATTTTATAACAAATATTAAGATTTATGAACATTAAATTAGTTTTTATAATAATAGTACTTTGTTACTATGAATCCATTTTCTCACAATCCTCTCAACAAATTGACATAAATAATATTAATGCTCGGATAAACACGAAAGGCTTTCTTTTTGGAGATCCTAGTGGTTCTACACCAGGTTTTGAAGCCCCAAAAAATAGTGGAATACACAGTATTAATGCTTCTAACTTATGGATGGGGAACTCAACAAATATAGCTGCCAGCACATTTGGGTTAATTACAGATTACAGTAGCGGCCCTTTAAATACTAATACTGCAGCTACTTCTCAGGTTACTCAAATTACTTATGATAAAGTTTGGAAAGTAACTAAAACTGAAATTGATTATCATATTGGAGTTAAAACAGGAACAATAATAGATCCTAGTTACTCAACTCCTACTTCTATAACTACTTGGCCTGCACATGGTGATCTATCACAAAACTATTCTTTTTATTTAGCTCCTTATGTAGATGTAAATAGTGATAATTTTTACGACCCTAATGATGGAGACTATCCAAAAATAAAGGGACACATGGCTACCTTTACAATATATAATGATTTTACTAATCATCCTTTAAGTGGAGGTCAAAACATAGGAGTAGAAATTCATCAAATGGTTTATGCCTTTGGTTGCATATCAGATGATGCGTTAAATAACACAATTTTTGTAGAGTATAAAGTTATCAATAGAAGCTCAAATAGCTATCCCGATTTCCATTTTGGAGTATTTTCTGATATTAGTATTGGAAATCCTTATAACGAATATGTTCAATGTGATGTAGAAAGAAACTGTTATTATCAATTTAATGATAATTCTACCGATACTGATACTGGAGGATTATTAGGATATGGAGATTACCATCCTACACAAGGTGTTCTTATTTTATCTGGTCCTTGGATGGATGCTGATGGAAATGATAATCAAGCATTTTTAAATCCTAACGGACTTGGTTTCGGAGATGGACTTGTAGATAATGAAAGATTAGGAATGACTTCTTTCATGCACAATACTGGAGCAACTGGTTCGTACTTGGGGTCTCCATCAACAGCCTCTCAATTTCATGGAATAATGAACTCCTACTGGGTAGATAATACCTACTTAAGGTATCGAGGTTTAGGCCATTCTTCAAATTTTGAATTTAATACCCCATCAAAATTTGCTTACCCAGGATCTTCCGATCCTACTGGTTATGGAACATCTTACGTCCCATATCTTTCTTGGTCCAAAGACAATTCCCCTATTACACCTGCAGACAACAAAAGTGTTGGCAGCTTAGGACCAGTAACTCTTGATCCAGGTTCAGTACAAACTATAGAACTTGCTTATGTGTTTGCTCAAAACACAAATATCACTGGAGTTCAAGCTGGAAAAGACTTATTTATACAATATGTAGATCATATTAAGGGGCTATACTCGAACGGTTCACTAGATTGCACTATGATTACAAATATTGAAACAAAAAAAGAAGAAAACAAAATAGAGCTCTACCCTAACCCAACTTCTGATATAATAACATTAGTACTCCCTGTATCAAATATGATATCTAAAATCAACCTAATAGATAATTTAGGAAGAACTGTATATATTAATACAATTAATAATAATGAAACACAGATTAATCTAGAGAAATTTGCAAAAGGAGTATACACCTTATTGATAAAAACAAATGATAAGGTAATCACTAAAAAGATTGTAAAAGAATAAGTATATAAAGGTTTTTGACAAAAAAGGAGCTAATAAATTAGCTCCTTTTTTTTATTTTTAGCAGTATCTGTTATTATTAATGAACAATAAGTTTTTCTAATTCATCACCATGTTTAACAAAATAAATACCTTTATCTAAGTCTTTTAACGAAACCGAAATTGATTGATCATAAGAATCAATATTAACCTCTTTTACCAACTGCATCATTGCATTATAAAAAGAAACGTTTTCAATCTGATTATTTTCTAAACCAAAATCAATAGTTACATTATTTGATGTAGGATTTGGGTACACTGAGAAGTTTTTATCAGAAGCGACTAAACCATTATCTAAACCAGTAATAAAAGAAATTCTAGAAACTCCTGTACTTGTGGCTACCCATACATTATCAGATGCATCAATAGTCACCTTTCTAATCACTGGTCCAACTAACCCATCACTCACATCATAATCTGC
>CAJWVX010000029.1 GCA_913048175.1 uncultured Flavobacteriales bacterium
TCCAAATCCTTTTGTTCCGTTGAAAAATTTTACTGTTCCTTTTTTCATTGTAATAAATTATAAATATTAAGCTTCAAATATATGAAAATCATTTAACATCAAGAAGTTAGTTCTTATATAACATTTTTTTTCGTAATTATATTTTGACCTGTATCAATATATTTTAAAACTCAATAAAAAGGATATAATTGTTTAAACTCATCAAGTTAATATCTGTAGCTCAATGATAAAGGATTTAACTTAAAATTAACTGAGAAGGACGTAATTAAGGTTCAAAATAAGAGATAAGAAAAACAAAAAATGTTAAATAATTACTTCTTTAATCCAGCAGACTTCTTCATTAAAAAGGCAAAAACAATAGACTGAAATAAACCGATAAAAACTAATCCAAACATTGTAGCCATAGAGTGTAAGTAGGGCGAGAAAATAATGTTGGTAGATTGTATATCACCTATAGCTTTCACTTTGATTTGTTCAATAGTCATTTCACCACCTTGAATGGCTAGGTTAATTTTATTTGGAAGAGTTACCAAATAATCAGCTTTCTTTATTATGAAAAACTCAGGGTCAATATTAGAATAATACAGATATGTTATTGTTGTAACTAAGATAGCAAAGATAGATGCAGAGCGCGCTCCAGATTTAAAATCTTGTCCGAGAGAAGTTGATGCTTCATTCATTATTTTATTACTTCTAATCCCCATAAAAACGGTTAAAAGCAATAATAGTATGTAAATATAAAAAATATACTTTTCCATCTCTCCATGTTGAATCCCCATAGAAAACGCAGCTAGTTTTACAATTAGAGCAATTATCGCAAATGTTATTGCAACTTGAAATGGATTTTTAAACATGTTATTAAATGTAGAATGAAGAATTAAGAGTATTGAAAATTCGTAATTCAATACTCTTAATTCATAATTATATTTTAGTTTCCTCCTTTCATAGAAATTAGGAATTCTTCATTACTTCTTGTTTGGCTAATTCTTCCTTTAATAAATTCCATAGCTTCAACAGGGTTCATATCTGCAATATGATGTCTTAAAATATGCATCAATTGAGTAACATCCTTACCCAATAATAAATCATCTCTACGAGTACTAGAAGAAACAATATCAATAGCAGGGAAAATACGTTTGTTAGATATTTTTCTATCCAATTGTAATTCCATGTTACCCGTTCCTTTAAACTCTTCAAAGATTACTTCATCCATTTTCGATCCTGTATCTGTAAGCGCAGTTGCGATAATCGTTAAAGAACCACCATCTTCAATCTTTCTTGCAGCACCAAAAAATCTTTTTGGTTTTTGTAATGCATTTGCATCAACACCACCAGAAAGTACTTTTCCTGAAGATGGAGCAGTTGTATTATAAGCTCTTGCTAAACGAGTAATAGAATCTAATAAGATAACTACATCGTGTCCGCATTCAACTAATCTTTTACCTTTCTCTAAAACAAGGTTAGCTAATTTAACGTGCTTTTCTGCAGGCTCATCAAATGTAGAAGCAACAACTTCAGCATTTACACTTCTTGACATGTCTGTAACCTCTTCAGGTCTTTCATCAATCAATAAAATCAATAAATAAACTTCAGGATGGTTTTCTGCAATTGCGTTGGCAACATCTTTTAATAATGTTGTTTTACCTGTTTTTGGTTGCGCAACAATCATCCCTCTTTGTCCTTTTCCAATAGGAGTAAACAAATCGATTATTCTATTTGAAACACTAGGGTTAGTATTACTAACTAGATTTAATTTTTCGTTAGGAAAAACTGGTGTTAAATATTTAAAAGGAACTCTATCTCTTACAACATCTGGAGTTCTATTATTTATAGAAACAACTTTAATTAATGGGAAGTATTTCTCTCCAATTTTTGGTGGTCTAACGCTTCCTCTAACGGTATCACCAGTTTTTAATCCAAATAATTTTATTTGAGATTGTGATACATAAATATCATCTGGAGAATTTAAGTAATTGTAGTCTGAAGAACGTAAGAAACCATAACCATCAGGCATTGTTTCTAAAACTCCTTCACTAACAATAATACCATCAAAATCATATCCATGATCATCACCTTTGTTTTTATTGTTGTGTTGAGGTTTATTTTGGTTTCCGGTATTTTGATTTCCGTTATTTTCTCTTTTTTCTCTAGGCTCGTTTGGTCTGTTATCCTCTTTTTTTTGAGCTACAGGTCTTGCCTTAGGTCTTGGGTTTGGTTGTTTTTTTTCTGGAGCTTTTGCTTCTTCTGTTGGAATAGAATCAGTAGTATTTTTTTCAGATACAACAGATTCTGTTTTAGCTACTCGTGGAGTTGGCTTCTTAACTGGTGCAGGTTTATTTATTGGAGTACTTGCAACAATAGTTTCTAATACTTCTGGAGCAGGAGCAACTATTAGATCATCCTTAAATATACTTGGTTTTTCAATTGGT
Source organism: uncultured Flavobacteriales bacterium (assembly GCA_913048175.1). Taxonomy (GTDB): domain Bacteria; phylum Bacteroidota; class Bacteroidia; order Flavobacteriales_E; family Vicingaceae. The sequence continues at coordinate 2,430 of CAJWVX010000029.1, forward strand.
AATCTTTTTCTTTTTGGTTTAGTTGTAGCACCATTAGAAGATCCCGCAGGGACTCTCTTTTTTTCAGCAGGTTTTGCTGCTGATTTCTTTACTGCTTTAGCAATTGGCTTTTCAGCAGTTTTTGGTGGGTTAATAGCTTGTTGATCTAGAATTTGATAAACTAAATCTTCTTTTTTTAATTTATCTGTTTTTTTTATTTCTAAGCTTTTGGCAATTTCGCGAAGTTCGTTTACTAACTTCTTGTTTAATTCAATAATATCGTACATGTGATAGTCTAATGTTTCTTAATATGTTTAATGGAGTCGATTTTTAATTTTTGATTACAAGAATTGTAATTCTGTTTTATGAATAGTAATTTATCTTATTTAGCTCCTATCTTAGGAACTCTTAATGATTTTTAAAGTGTAATTCTATGTTATGTGTAATAACTTATATCAAGATTCTGATAGTACAATAATACGAATAAAATAATTAAGGATGATTTTTTCGTAAAATTTATGAACTTTATTCGTTGAATAAAGTTATTAATATTGTTAATTTATATTTTCAGATAGAGTATTCGTTAAAATCTACGCCATTTAGTAGCGAAGCAACATCCATTCGCTTTTTTCCAGCTAATTGAAGTTCTTTGATGTTTAAAAATCCACCAGTTACAGCAATTTTAAATTCTTTTTTTGAAATGATAATTTCTCCAGAAGCTAAACTATGATCTTCAACAATCTTTTCGGTTCTAAATATTTTACAAGAAATAAGTTCTGCGCTTTTTTTGTGTTTAAACTCAGTCCAAGATGTTGGGTAGGGACTCAAACCTCTAATATGATTGTGTATTTCATCCATTGGTTTACTCCAATCAATTTTACAAAAAGGTTTAAAAATTTTAAAAGCTTCTTTTAATTCTTGGTTTTCATTTTGAGCTTGGGAATTTATATTTTCATTTTCAATATTCTGAACTGTTTTAAGGACTAATGAAGAACCAATATTCATCAGTTTATCATGTAATTCTCCGGCAGTTTCATTTTCTCCTATTGGTGTTTTTTCCTGAGCAATAATATCTCCTGTATCAATTTTATGTTGTAAAAAGAATGTTGAAACTCCCGTTTCTTTCTCTCCGTTTATAATAGCCCAATTAATTGGAGCAGCACCTCGGTACTGAGGTAGTAGTGAAGCATGTAAATTGAAGGTTCCCATTTCTGGCATGTTCCAAACTAACTCTGGTAACATTCTAAAAGCAACTACAATTTGCAGGTTTGCATTTAAGTCTTTAAGCTCAGTTAAAAAGGCCTCAGACTTAAGGTTGGTAGGTTGTAATGTTTTTAAATCATTGGAATCAGCATATTTTTTAACTGCCGATTGCATTATTTTTTGACCTCTTCCTGCAGGTTTATCTGGAGCTGTAATTACACCAACAATGTTGTAGTTGTTTTCTACTAATATCTTAAGTGACTCAACAGCAAAATCTGGAGTTCCCATGTAAACTATTCTTAAATCTTTACTCATGGTTACAAAGTTAGAAAAATGGGCTGAAATTACTTGCGTTGTTTTACTAGATAAACGTCATTATCACCATTTCCGAAAGAAGTGGATTGACCAACCATATAATAATAATCTCCATTTTCTATAATACCATCAATTTGATCATTAAGCGTTCCACCAATATAACTTGTAGATATAGCTTGCCCAGAGGGATCACTTATAACCATCATAGCATCTCGCATACCCGAACCATTACTCATAGTTCTTCCAATAAACACGTAATTACCAGCATTATTAACTAATAATGCTTGACCACCATCATGTTGTGCTCCTCCATAATTAACATCCCATAATTGTGTTCCACTAACATTGGTTTTTACACCATACATATTATGATTAGGGTCTGTACTTGAAGAGTGGGCACATAATAAATATCCTCCATTTGCTAGTTGGGAAAACGCTTGACTTTCTTCATACCCAGAACCACCATAAGTTTGTGACCATAACGAATCGCCTGTAAAATTTGTTTTTAATAAATACAAATCTCTGTTTCCTGCACCATAACTATAGGTGAAGCCGTATAGCATGATCTCTTGGTTGTCAATTTCTAAGATTTCTGAACTACCATCACTATTGATTCCTCCATGTGTTTTTTCTCTAATAAGAGTTCCATTTTGATCAATCCATATCATATAAATATCTCGATCGCCTGCACCAAAACTTGTTGTTGTAGCTGCAATACAAAATAAAGAATTAGTCAATTCAATTATTTGTTGTGGTGCATCATTTAATATACCGCCATATGTGTTTTCCCAAATTTGAGATCCATTTGGATCAATTTTAATAACATGAATATCTTTTTGACCAGCTCCTAAACTTGTTGTTGAACCTATTAAAATAAAGTTCCCATCATTTGTAGCTATTATTTCAATCCCTTCTTCTTCCATTGTTCCACCAAAGGTGTGTTCAGAAATAATACTGCCGTTTAAATCAGTTTTAATTAAATAATGATCACCATTAACGTCTCCTAAACTTTTTGTTGTTCCAAAAATATAAAGCTCATTATCCTTATGAATAATAGATTTAGCGACATCATCTCCTGATCCACCAAATGTTTTCTCATAATCAGTTACTATACTGTCATATGTCTTATCCACTTCAGACTCTTTTGAGCAAGAAAATGAAATAATAGAAAATAATAATATTGAGATAATCGAGCAATTATTTTTCATAAGAGGGTTAACGGAAGAATTGAGTAGATATTATAGTGGGTTCTAAATAGGCTTAATCTCTTCAGTTTTTATCCAACCAATATTACCGTTTGGAAGTTTTATTTTACTCCATTCCATATTGTTTTCAAGTAGGATAACTTTAGTTCCCTCATGAAGTGTGAAAAGCTTTTCAGCATTTGTATTAGGTTCGCTTTGTATAGTTGTTGTTGTAGAAAAAATAATAGCTTCTGTAGATTGTTCTAAAATAGAATTATGCTGTGAAGCCATTAAAAATGTAAACATTGATAATCCTAAGAATAGAAAACCTGAGTAAAACCCAGATTTTTTAATTATTAGCTGTTGTATTAATAAGTAACTTACAAATAATATTAGTGATAAGAACAGAAGTCCGATAGTATAAAATGACCAATTTTCAATAGTTTTTGATGTTACTAGATTTTTCCAAGTGTTGCCAATAAACAATTCTGGTAAACGGTCTATTTTATCAACAGTACGTTTGTTTGCCATTGTCAGATTAAAGAGAGCATCTTCATTGTCTGGTTTAAGTTTTAAAGCTCTTTCAAAATTCAGAATAGAATTGGATATATCATCTACTTTGTAATAACAGTTCCCTAAATTAAAATAGATATCAGTAGCGATATTACCTGTATTAAGTAGTGTTTTATATTCTTCTATTGCCTCTTGATATTTTCCTTCTGCATAAAAAGCGTTAGCTTTTCGGAAGTTTTCAGATGCAGATGCAAAAGAAGTAGTGGTAATAAATGTAGTCATAAAAACCATAATCATCAAACTTCCTAAGCCTCTTCTAAAAGAGGGAATGGAATTCATTATTTTTAATTCAACATTTATCATTTTTTAACCTCCTGTTCAATTTGGTTAATAATAGCTTCTGCTTTATTGTAAACTTCTTGTTCAGAAATAGAAACCGGAGCAAAACGTGCCATATCGCACAATTCAATAGTATCTATTAATTTTTTAGATGTATCTTCACTAGCATTAAGTTGAATTAATTTATCTTTTATATTAGATTGATTTAACTCTGCAGATGAGATATTTAGTTTGTTTCCAATATATCCAAATAAAGCTTTGGAAATAGCCTCATAAAAAGCTGCTGTTTTATTTTCTGTAAGACTTTGTTTTGCAGAGCTTAATAGTTTTACAGCAATTTTATTTGCTTTCTTCTTATTAATACCTGCAACATCACTATTTGCTACTCTTATTTTATTTCTAAATAGATACGTGAAAATAAATAATAGTGGAGCTAATACCATTAGTAAATAAAATTTCCAACTACCATAAAAGCTAGCGTTAGATTTTCTGAATTCTACATTATTGGTGTGGATGTATCTAATATCTTTTCCTAATACTTTTATATCTTCTTTGTTAGAGGAGTAAATAACATTGTCAGATGTACTACCATCACTTTTTAATACATTTATTTCTATAGGTTCAGAAGTAATTATTTCATATTTTTTTGTTGAAGGATTAAAGTAGCTAAATACTATTGGGTCTAGTTTAAATTTTCCGGCATGTCTGGGGATAACCAAATAATCATATTCTTTAGATCCAGAAACACCAGCCGTACTAGTTTTTACATTGTCATTTATTTTCGGATCATACGTTTCAAAATCTGAAGGGAAAGTTAATTCAGGGATGTCAATTAATGGAAGATTCCCTTTACCTGAAACTTTAATTTTGATATTAATTGCTTCGTTTGCTTTAACTTCATTTGCAGAAACATTAACTTTCATATTCAAACTTCCTACAGCATTAGTGAAATCTGCTGGTGCATTCTTAGGGTGTGATAAAACTGTTATTTTTATTGGTTTACTTTTTAAACTGTATTCAACATTCTCTACTCTTCCAAAAAACTGATCAAAAACACTTTGGCCGCCACCTTGAACTCTTTTCTGTACAATAAATTTCATTTCTAAAGGATCAATTTCAAGTTTTCCAGAACGTTGAGGGAATAAAACAATCTCTCTAATTTTAGCAACGCTATATTTATAACCACCAATAATTTCTTTTGTCCAAACTGCTTCTCCAAAATCAATTTCTTGACTCCAGAAACCATTTAAATCTGCATTTTTTATTAACTCATTACCAGATAATCCAACTCTAGTGTATAGCTTATAGGTAGCTATTATTTGTTCTCCTTGATATACTTTTCTTTTACTTACCGTTGATCTAATGAATAACTCATCGGAAGCAGAACCTCCAGATTTTGTTTGGCTATTGGCTTTGTTTTCGTTTTGTTGAACTTGAACTCCTTTGCCTACTCTAATTTTAAATGGTTGTGTTTTAATGGCTTGTCCATTTGCACTTGCAACTGCAGAACCTATTGTGAATTCTCCTTCTTTAACAGCCATTAGAATATAGCTATAACTAATAGTTGAATTGGTCTTTCCATTAATCCAACTCATATTTGTTGACTGGTTAGGACCAGATAGGACTCTGAAATTAGAAAGTTTAGGAGCTTTAAAATTAGCAAGCTTTGCGTTTGAGGTAAACTGTATTTTAAAACGATCGCCAGTTTTTACAGTATTATGACTTGTTGCTGCTGTAAAGGAAACATCCTGACCAAAGCTAAAGCCAACTAGTAATAAAGCTATTAGGCTTAAGATTTTATGTTTTAAAAGTGTTTTCATTTGTGTTATCTGTCATATGGAGCTTATCCGATGTATCTTTTGTGTTTGCAATATTTATGTCAAAATATTCATCTGTTCCTTTCGGTAAAAGTAATTGGAATTTAATTCCATTTATATAAGCTTGAACCCAAAATCAACATTAATCATTTAAAATTTTAATTACCAGTCTTTTTCGATATTAACTTTCTGTCCTTTAACTTTTTTCTTCTTTAGTTTTGCTTGCACTTTCTTTTCTTGATTGTTCAACGCATCTAACATTCGTTGGGCATCCTTCTTAGAAATTTGATTTGGTTTAGGTTTTTCCTCTTTATCTCCTTTATCTTTTTTATCATCTCCAGGCTCATTCTTTTTATCTTTATCGTCTTTCTTCTCATCATCACCTTTGTCATCCTTCTTATCCTTGTCTTTATTCTCGTCTTTTTTGTCTTTATCCTTATCTTTGTTTTCGTCCTTATTTTCATCATCCTTTTTGTCCTTATCGTCTTTCTTATCTTTGTCATCCTTTTTTTCGTCATCCTTCTTCTCATCATCTTTTTTTTCTTCGTCCTTTTTCTCTTGTTCTTGCTGTCTTTTTAGTTTTTGTTGAGCATAAGAAAGGTTGTAACGGGTATCATTATCAGACGGGTTTTCTCGCAATGCTTTTTTATAAGCATCAATACTCTCTTTATATTTTTCAGATTCTAAATTGGCATTACCAATGTTATGGTAAGCATCTGCTTTAGCTTTTTGATCAGCTGTTTTATCTGCAAACTTTTGAAATTTCTCAATAGCTTCAGCATATTTTTTCTGTTTGTAGAGAGCGTCACCTGAGTTGAAATCTGCTTTTGAAGCTTTTGCATCTTTTTCTATTGCCTTTTTATAGCTTGCATTTGCTTCTTCATATTTCTTTTCATTATACTGCTTATTCCCTTCTCTAATATGCTGTTTAGCATCTTGAGAATAGCCTGTAAAGCTTAATAAAAGGGTTAATATGTAAAGTATATATTTCATTGTTCCTTATAATTTCTCCTTTGTGGGAGGTTAGGTTGTTAATTACCTAATTTATTTTCACTTTTTGGATCTTGATTATTAAGCAATAATCCCCAAGGGAAAAGCTTCTAGCTCTTTTCCTTTTTAAGATTTTCATTTTTTTGTCTCAAATAAGTTTACACCATCCAATTTACTAGTTCTTCTATTAGATATAAAATATTCTATTATGATTAAGATGAGTGCAATTATTAAGAATATTTGGAAACGATCCTCATAATCTTTAAAAGATTTACTGCCGAATTCCTTTTTCTCCATTTTATCTATTTCTTCCATTATAATGCCCAAACCAGCGTTTGCGTTACTTGCTCTAACATAGGAACCATTTCCTGCAGCTGCAATCTCTTTTAGCATAGTCTCATTCAATTTAGTCACCACAGTGTTGCCTTGGTTATCTTTTCTGAAATCTATTTGTGCTCCATTTTTATAAACAGGAATTGGGCCACCTTTTTCACTTCCCATACCTATAGTGTGAACCAATACATCTTTAGCAGATGCTTCAGATGCAGCTTCTTTAGCATCATCTTCATGGTTTTCTCCATCTGTTATAACGATAATAGACTTACTGGTTCCATTTTCAAAGTCAAAAGATTCCATAGCTAAATTTATAGCTGCACCAATAGAAGTTCCTTGAGTAGGAACAATATCTGTTCCAATAGTTTCTAAAAATAATTTTGCAGAAGAGTAGTCGGTAGTAATTGGTAATTGAACGTAAGCATCACCTGCAAACACAATTATACCTAATCTATCATTGTGTAATTTTTGGATAAGTTGAAAAATTGCTCTTTTTGATCTTTCTAATCTGTTAGGCGATAAATCCTCTGCTAGCATTGAGTTAGATACATCTAAAGCAATCATTAAATCAATTCCCTCTCTTTTAACTTCTTCAACCTTAGTTCCAAATTGTAAGTTGGCTAAGCCAATTAATAAGGAAACCATAGCTAGAGCATACAACGTAAACTTTATAATTGGTAGTGTTTTAGAAACATTAGGCATTAATCGTTTTACGATTTCTTCATTACCAAATTGGCGTAGTTTTCTTTTTCTCCAGTTTTGGATAAACAGAAATACAATCAATATTAAAGGAATTATACCTAAAATAGCCCAAAGGAATATGTCGTTTTCAAATCTATACAATGCCTTTAAATATTATGTTTCTTAATAAAAACTCTAACAATAATAAGATGACAGAAAGTACAGCAAACGGTACAAATTGTTCTGACTTATTTTTGTATTCAGTAACTTCAATTTTAGATTTTTCTAGCTTATCTATTTCTTTATAGATAGATTCTAAGCTTTGTTTGTTGGTTGCTCTAAAATATTTTCCATCAGCAATTCTTGCTATTTCTTTTAAAGTTTTTTCGTCAATTTTAACTTCAACATTTTGATATTGAGTTCTTCCAAATTGATCTTTAAATGGGGTAGGAGCCATTCCATTAGAACCAACACCAACAGTGTAAACTCTAATGCCAAATTCTGACGCAATTTCTGCTGCAGTTACTGGAGGAATAGAACCTCTGTTATTAGAACCATCGGTTAATAATATAACAACTTTACTAATTGCTTCGCTATCTTTTAATCTATTTACTGAAGTTGCTAAGCCCATACCAATAGCAGTTCCATCTTCAATCATACCATTCTGTATTCCATCAAAAAGGTTCAATAATACATCATGATCTGTAGTTAAAGGACATTGAGTAAAACTCTCACCTGCATAAACAACTAAACCAATTCTATCATAAGGTCTTTCAGAAATAAAATCCATTGCAACTTGCTTTGAAGCTTCTAAACGGTTTGGTTTAAAATCTTCCGCTAACATACTTCCAGAAATATCTAATGCAATAGCAATATCGATACCTTCAGTAGTGACATCTTGCCAACTTAAGGATGTTTGAGGTCTTGCCAAGGCAGTAATTAATGCGGTAATAGCAATGGTTCTGAAAATAATTAAACTATGTCTAAATAGAATAATTGGAGAATTTGTAAAACCTTGAGTTGAACTTATTTTAATTGTTCCATACAATTTTTTTTGACGTAAAAAATACCACAATACCATTAAAGGTATTATTAGCATTGCCCAGAAAAATTCAGGGTTCGCAAATGTTATTTCTCTCCAATTACTCAGCATTGTTGTTGTATTCGTCAGGAGTAAAAGTGAATTTTAGAATGTGTTCACTATTTTTATCTCTATAATTATATATGAATGTTACATCAATATCTGTTAATGTTTTCATGCCAGGATCTGTTCGTATGATATTTAAAATAGAAGGTCTAAGTGTTTCTCTAACAATATCAATGTCTATTTCATCTTTATCTATTTTAATCAATGTATAGTTGTATTGAATAGTTTTCTCTGGTAGAGCTACAGTGTTATCCATCTGAGTTTCTGCGTCAACCATCATAGGACAAGACTCATTTATTTCACTAGCCATTTTTGATAATTGTTTATCGATTAGAGTAGTTGAAGTAAAATAGAATTGAAATATTAAGAATATAACTACAAAACCGACTATCGCTGCAATTATTTTTTTAATATTCGTATTATTTTTCACTTCTGGTTTTACATTACTAATTTTAAGAATAGATGACTTCTCATTTTTTTGCTGTTTACTCATTAGAGCTTTTTCTTTCTTAGCTTCTATCATTGAATTGAACTCTTCATCACTCCATTTTGTTGCGTTTATAAAATCAATAGCATTCAATAAGCTCATATCATTTTCATTTGCCAACGGTTGTTCTTTTGCAAATTTCACTAAATCAGATAAAACTAATAATTGATTTAATTTACTTAGTTGAGTAGGATCAATACTCATAAACCTTAAGCTTTGCATTATTTCATCAGTAGTATTTTCTAATGCATTAACACTATATCTTTTCTCTAAATATTCTCTAATTATTTCTGATATTTCACTGTGAAATAGTTTTACTTTTCCATCTTGCCATAATTTGTCTTCTCGGAGTTTTTCTAGTTTTTCTAAAGCAATAATGTGTGGAGGTATTAGTGGTATAACTTCTTCTTCAATTACTTTTTCTGGTCTGTTCTTCAAGTATACTATTAGAAGAATACCTCCAATTAAAAGCACTAAAACAAGAGCTATCCATATCCAATTATCCTTTATCCAATCAACAAAAGAAAATGGTTCTTCAATAGGACCTCTTATATCAAATATCGCTTCAGCAGTATCAACTTCCATAGGTCTTACTTCTATAAGAAGCAGACCAGTTTGAAATAGTCCTTCATTAATCTGAAACTCAAAATAAGGAATCTCATAAGATCCAGAATCAAAAGAAGTAATTGTAATTTTTTGTACCTGTTCAACCAAAGATAAATCATTTTGATCGGGATATGTAGTGTCAATAGAAGATTTTGTAACAATTTCTATAAATTCACTTATTGTATCTTTAAGCTCTGGAAACTTAACTGAAATCGGTTCTCCATCCAATCTATATTGAACTTTTAGTTCAATTTGAGTTTGTTCGCCAATTAATAAAAAGTTAGTGTCAATTGATGCGTTAACATCAACTGATTGCGCTGATAGGCCTAGACTTCCAAGTAGGAATATTAATATGTATAGTAATTTATTCATTTTTATTATTTGTCATACGGTCTCTTACGAATTCCTTAGGATAAACTTCACTAAAAATATCTTTAGCGTTTGTTAGAAATTCATTTAAAAGATTTTTCTTTTTCGTTTAATTGTCACTTCAATCAGAATGACATTCATTTGTAATTATCAATTAAAAATTCACCATTACTTGGCCCCTCTTCTTTTAAATAAAGCCATTAAAGGTTTTACGTAATCTTCATGAGTCCCAATTTGGGTGTTGTCAATTCCACCTTTTTTAAAGGTAGATTGCAAGTAGTCTTTTTGTTTTAAACCTTTTATTTTGTATTCTTTTTGAACCTTTTTACTTGAAGTATTAACCCACTGAACAATATTCGTTTCTGCATCTAACATGGGTACCAAACCAATATTTGGTAATTCTTCTTCTGCTTTATCGTATAATCGTAATGCAATTAAATCGTGCTTTCTATTCGAAATTTTAATTGAATTTTCATAATTATTACTGCCAACAAAATCAGAAAGTAAAAAAGCGGTACATCTCTTTTTAATAACGTTGTTAAAGTATTTTAACGCTTGATCAATATCTGTTCCTTTACTCTCAGGTTCAAAGTCAATTAAATCTCTAATAATCATTAGAATATGACTCTTTCCTTTTTTAGGCGGAATAAACTTCTCAATCTTATCAGAAAAGAAGATTACACCAACTTTATCGTTATTACTTATTGCAGAAAAGGCTAATACAGCACAAATTTCTGTAGCCAACTCTTGTTTTGTTTTTTGTTGTGTTCCAAATTCTTTAGAACCACTTATATCAACAATTAACATTACGGTTAATTCTCTCTCTTCTTCAAAAACCTTAACATAAGGTTCTCCAAAACGAGCAGTAACGTTCCAGTCAATAGTTCTTACTTCATCTCCATGCTGGTATTCTCTTACTTCGCTAAAAGCCATACCTCTTCCTTTAAAGGCAGAATGGTATTCTCCAGAGAAGATTTGATTGCTCAAACCACGAGTTTTTATTTCGATCTTTCTTACTTTCTTTAAAAGATCAGATGTAGATAAGTTGCTCAATTACTAAGGGATTTCAACGCTGTTTAAAATTCCATTGATTATTTCTTCACTAGTAATTTCTTCCGCTTCCGCTTCATAACTTAAACCAATTCTATGTCTTAACACATCATGGCAAATTGCTCTAACATCTTCTGGAATAACATAACCTCTTCGTTTAATAAAAGCATAAGCTTTTGATGCTAACGCTAAATTAATAGATGCTCTAGGAGATCCTCCGAATGTAATTAGGTTTTTATAATGTGCTAAATTGTAATCTTCTGGATTTCTTGTAGCATCAACGATATCCACAATATATTGTTCAATTTTTTCATCCATATAAACCTCTTTTACTACGCCTCTTGCTCTAGTAATATCTGCAGGTGTTAACACTTTATTTGGAGTTGGAAATCCATTAATAGAATTTCTAATAATTAATTTCTCTTCTTCTTTTTTAGGATAATCTAAAATCACTTTCAGCATAAACCTATCGACTTGTGCTTCTGGTAAAGGATATGTTCCTTCTTGCTCTACAGGGTTTTGAGTTGCTAAAACTAAGAATGGTTCAGGCAATTTAAAAGTTTCAGCACCAATAGTAACTTGTCTTTCTTGCATGGCTTCTAATAAAGCACTTTGTACTTTTGCTGGAGCTCTGTTAATTTCATCAGCTAATACAAAGTTGGCAAAAATTGGTCCTTTTTTAACCGTAAAAGCTTCTTGCTTTTGGTTATATATCATTGTACCTACAACATCGGCAGGTAATAAATCTGGTGTAAATTGAACTCTACTAAACTTTGCATCAACAGTTTTTGATAAAGTTGTAATTGCTAAGGTCTTTGCTAATCCAGGAACACCTTCTAATAGTATATGTCCGTTAGATAATAGCCCTATTAGTAAACTTTCTGTCATATGAGATTGACCAATAATGACTTTACTCATTTCCATGGTTAACAAATCAACAAAAGCACTTTCCTTTTGTATTTTTTCGTTTAATGCCTTAATATCTACATTAGATGTAGCAGAACTTGCGCTTGCAGAAACTTCTGGTGCAGGGTTGGTTGTTTTAATTTGTTCTTCCATAATTAAAATTCTTAAAGATTCAAAAGTAATAAGTGTATCGCAAACTATCAATATAAAATACCTAATGCTTTGTTAAAAAGTGTTAACAAGATTTTAAAGGGTTTTATTACGGAATAATGATATTTGTATTTTAAAATTTAAAATATGGATAACAAACTAACATTAGCTGAAACCATTAATATGGTTAAAGAGTTTCATGAAGCTTTTAAGATTGGTAACGAAGAAAAACCAATTGCTGAAATTCTTAAAAAGGATTATCAATTGAGATACGAATTGATGAAAGAGGAGAATGAAGAATATTTAGAGGCAGCAGAGAATGGTGATTTAGTAGAAATTGCAGATGCTTGTGGAGATATGTTGTATATTTTGTGTGGAACATTATTAAAACATGGGTTACAACATAAAATTGAAGAAGTATTTAAAGAAATCCAATCTAGTAATATGAGTAAATTGGATGTGAAGGGAGAACCAATTTACCGAGAAGATGGTAAAGTGTTGAAAAGCGAATTGTACTTTAAGCCTGATATTCAGACAATTCTGAATAATTAGATAAAAAACTGGAATAATTACTTTTTCTTTAAAATTTGATTGCTATTTTTGTCATCCTTAAACGGAGAGATGGGTGAGTGGCTGAAACCACATGTTTGCTAAACATGCGTGCGGGAAACCGTACCGGGGGTTCGAATCCCCCTCCCTCCGCCACAGAGTTGTTCAAATCAACTCAAAGTGTATTCAATACTAATAGAAGTCCCTTAATTGGGACTTTTTTTATGCCCATTATTTTAGTTTAAATCGGTTTGGGATCAAGGGATCAAGTCCAAAAGTTGTGGGATTTAGCTGTTAGGCAAAATATCTAATATTATAATTATTTACACCACAACTTATGGACTTGATTCGTTTTTAAATCGCTCATATCACTTAACCTCTTTTATCTTAAGACAAACTATCATATTTGAAACCCCTTTATTAAATGATGAATAGGAAATTTGATAAACTTTTTCATTCCTTCTCATGACAGTTATAGAATCATCCTTGCCAATATAAATTGTTGCAGAAACTGATCCATTTTGCTGTTGAACATTGTTTATAGCAAACTCTTTTCCATCAAAAGAAAATGTTTTTTCTTTTATGATTATTTCATGCAATTCCTTTACAACCTTTAAATCCTTAATAACCTGTTTTGATTTATAAGTTTGACAAAAGGCAAAAGAACTTATTAAAATTAATGGTACTAATATTATCTTTTTCATTTCCTGTATTTTAGATAGTAAAACTAATCAAAGAATTCTAAGTCAACTATTATCATGGCTAATGAACTCTATTTTAAATGATTAATAGATTCGTAGAAATTTATTAATAAAATAAGTTACTATTAGTTCAGCTTATCATCAATCGTTCAATTAGTTCAATCGGTATTCTTTCAGGTTAGTGGATTACCTATTAAATTATGACTAATTTTCCTAAGCCGCTATTTTATTAATTCCTTTTAATTTAACTTCCATTTCTAAATGTGAGAGATATCCTAAAGAGGAATGTAACCTTTCTGTATTGTACCAATTAATATTAAACACTTAGAGAATCGAACAATTTATTAAAAGAATTGAATTTAAACCTGTCTAGCCATTAATGTTTAATTATTTTTTTTTAGTCACTGAATTATCCCCACAATTTCCCTATCGAAGTTTAAGCATTGGTTGTCGAATTTTTTTTTATTGAAATACAAAAGGTTATACATATTGTTTGACTGATATTGAACATCTTTATCTGAATGAAAAATAAATCTATTGATGATATTTCTATTTCTTCTTATAGCAATCAATGAGTTTATTATTATGTTTTCTGTTGTGATGTCTTCACTAAAAGACCAACCCACAATCCTCCTGTCTGCTAAATAAATTATTGTAGTCAAGTAATAACAATCATCATTAACTCTAATATTGGTGATATCAGATACTCAATTCACTCCTAATTGAATGCTGCTAAATTCTCTATTTAATTCATTGGTTGCTATCGAAAATACAAGACTTTAGTCTGTTGTTATAACATACTTCTCTCTCCAATTTTTTAGAATTTGACAGCTCCCATATATTTGTCTACTTTGTTCAAAAACGACCTTAATATGCACTTTTAACTTCATCTTTGAACTATTCATAATGACTATATCTTCATGTTTTATCGAATAGTAATAAGCGTTCTTATTAACTTTTACACATTTTCTCAATCGGGTAATTTATTTCATTCTTTAAAATGAAATGACACCTCATTGATTGCTCTTGGAGAAGGTGCTCGCTGCTTTTTTTAATATATCATGCTCCAGTTGAACATCTTTGAGTTATTTATTTTAATAACTTTAGCTCTAATTGTTCAGAAGACACTGCTATTTTTTAGATGAATCATCAGATTTAGTTTTAATTCAAGCTTCCAATGTCTTAGTATACGACTATTGATACTATACTTAAAACTCAATTATTTTGAAGTTCTGTCTGATTTTAATTGTTCTACCACCATTAACTTAAAAATCATTGTCACAATTATTGTATAGCATAATTAAAATATATAAGTTATGGACTTATTTATAACGACACAACAATACTAGACATTTCAAGAGTGTATGTTTAAGTATAATAGAGCAAATAAATGCTTCGAAAAACGAGAAACTTTATGTGTATTTGTTCGTAACACAAGATAGTTTAATGGAGGTAAGATTAATTATAGAAGAAACAATTTTGGGATATTGTCGAAAACACGAGGATTGTTTCATGTTATAACATTTTTATTTAGAATTAACACATAAAATTAGCACTTATTTTCGAATATTATTCTAGTTAGAGATTCTTATAAACATTGGATAGTGTTTATATATAGAAGTAAGTATATAATAATAAATAGTTTATAGTTGGGGTAGAGAATTTCTCCCTCAGTAATAAAAAAGATCTACGTATTTAGATCTTTTTTTATTTGGCAATAACCATTTTATTTATGACGTTTCATAGTTATAGGAATATTGTATTTTCACTAAATCAAAAATTATAGGATGAATGATTTGTACATTAAAAAGGAATTAGAAACTCCATTAATAGAGTTTAAGTTTGATGAGGGCTATTTATTAGTTGAAGGAAGAGCAATACCTGAGGATTCGATGAGTTTTTTTGAGCCTATACTTATTTTGTTAGATCAATATGAAAAAAAACCTAATTTTTCATTAAACGTAGACTTTAAGTTAGAGTATTTTAACACAAGTTCTGCCAAATCTATATTTAAAATTCTTGTCATATTAAGGAAAATTGATACTGGTTTATGTAGTGTAATTATCAATTGGTACTTTGATGAAGATGACGATGATATGTTTGAAATAGGCCAAGATTATGCACATTTTGTTAAGGTACTAATTAACATGAAAATGATACCTAATGATTAATCTTTAACAGGTGTAAATATAAAAGGTAAGTTAGATATTGAAGATAATTTTTCGCCTAAATCTAATAATTCCTCATCAAACTCATCATAATACCATAAAATGGTAACAACAAGTCCTTCCGATTTAAGCTGAGCTATTTTCATTATAATTTGAGCTAAATATACAATAGATGTGGAATTAATAAGATTGAATCGGAATTCAAAATTTAGCTTATTATTTTTATTAAGATATTCATTTAAAAATATATTTATAGGCTCATAAATTATTTCGCAATTTTCTGGATATGAATTTCCTGATATTTTTAATACTTTTTTTTCATTGTCAAATATTACTTCGGGTGTATCCTGCTGTTGAATTTGATTAATATTTTTCATTATTGCTTGTAGTTAAGTTTAATTTCAATATGAAACAATGAATATTTTGAAGTCATTGTTGAAATTTTATAATTGAAATTTTTATCAGATTTACTTATAATTGTTAGAAGGCCAAGGTTTCCTAATCCATTATCGTTAATTTCTGGGTTTGCTATTTTCTTTCTAAATATTTCAGGCAATCTATTTTTTTTAGTTTTTAATAAGTACTCAACTTTATCAATAAGATTAGGAGCACTAATAGTCTCTATAGCGTTTGAGGTGTTAATAGTGTAACCACTTTTATTTTTCGATATAATTATATACGCAAGTTGACTATTGTCAGGGTGTTTATAGGAATGGTGAATGATGTTTTGAATTGTTTCAACTACAAGATAAGTTAGCCTCTTTTGAATAACATGAGATGCAATGGATTTATTCATGTAATTTTCTAAAAGAGATACAAAAGAAATTAGAATATTTTGAGTGAAAGTGCCTATGTACTGACAAACTATTTCGCCATTTTTATGAATATCTTTTTTTACAATATCATAATCTGATAAAATAATTACTTCACATATATGTCTATGAATTGGATCCAAATTTTAACTAATTTTAATTCCCATAACGAGAACGTCATCTACTTGTTTGTTGTCTCTTTGCCACTCTTTGTAAAACTTTTTTAACGCATCACCTTGTTTGTTCATGTCCAAATGTAAAGAATTTTTAATGATTTTTTCAAATCCCTTTAAGTATAGTTTCTTGCCTTTAATACCTCCAAATTGATCAGGATAACCATCAGAAAATAAATATACGATATCTCCTTTGTTTAATTGGACTTTTTGAGTTATAAACTCTTTTTGAGTAAAGTCATCTCCTCCAATTGAGAATGAAGTGGTTTTAATTCTTTCTAGTTCACCATCCTTATATAGTAAAATAGGTCTATAAGCTCCAGAAAATGACATATGATTTTTTTCTAAATCAAAAACACAAATAGATAAATCTAAACCATCATGAATTTTTGTTTTTTCTGATTTTTTTAATGTATTTTTAAGTAATTCGTCTAATTGATAAAGAAATTTTGAAGGGTCTGTAATTTTGTATTGATGAGCAATTTCTTTGAAAAGTGTACTTGCTATCATGCTCATAAAAGCTCCGGGTACTCCATGCCCAGTGCAGTCTGCGCAAACTACAATAAACTTATTTCCAATTTTCTCATACCAGTAAAAATCTCCACTAACAATGTCTCTTGGTTGATAATAAACAAAAGATTTAGGGAAGTATTTATTCATCAATGAAGTAGTAGGTAGAATTGATTTTTGGATTCTTAATGCATAATTTATACTGTCGGTAATATTTTTATTCTTTTCCTCAAGCTCTTTACTTTTTTTAACAACTTCTTTAGTTCTTATTTCAAGTTCATTTTCTAGTTTTTTCTGTATTTCTTTTTGATTTTCTTCACGTTTTTTAACGATGTATATTATAATAACTGTTAGCCCTAAAACAACTAAAACGTAAAACCACCATTTTTTCCAGAATGGACTTAGAATAATAATCGTAAATCCTATCGTCTCTTCAGAACAATAACCATCACTATTACAAGCTTTAACTTTAAAAGTATATTCTCCATCATCAATTCTTGAGTACGTAACACTATTGTTAAGAGTGCTTTCTGACCAATCTAAATCGTATCCCTCTAAAAAATATTGGTATTTAACACCTTCCGGTTGTTTAAAACTAATTCCTATGAAATCTATTTTTAGTTTATATAATTTATAGGGAAGTTCAATTAGTTTTGAAATTGAATACTCTTGATCTGAAACTAATAAATTTTTTATATTAACGATTGGTGGAATTGTATTTTTGATGAACTTTTTTGGATTAAACTTGATTACTCGTTTATGAGTTCCAAACCAAATAAATCCTTTTTTATCCTTGTGGGTAGCTCTAGGGTTAAAATCATCTGAAATTCCATTTGACTTTGAGAAAACGTCAATAACATTTGATTCTTGGCTAATTCGGCTCAAGGCACCTCTGTGTCCAACCCAAATGCCTCCAAAATCATCAGCAATAACACTATAGCAATAATCCGATTTAAGTCCATCCTTACTTGTTATATGAATAAAACTGTCTTGTTCTTGCTTGAAAACTCCGTTACCCAAGGTCGCAAACCATAAATTGTTCATTCCATCGATAGTCATCGCAGAAATATCCATTAATTGGTCTTCGTCAGAAATTACTTTATGAGATATTCCATCACCTCTAATTATGGTTACTTTATTACTGTGTGAGCTAATATAGATTTTCCCATCATGATTTAAGATATCATAAATTGAATTGTGAGTTAATCCATTACTGGTATTAAAGACTATTGTTTTTTCGGTAACAAGATTTTTACTAATTAAACCGCCTTCGGTTGCAAGCCAAATGCTATGACTTTTGCTAAATGAAGAGTTAATCTTATTTGCTAGATATGATGTAACTAGATACTCTTTTTTGAATGTTTCTTTCGTTATATTAAATTTATATAACCCTTCACCATCAGTACTCAAGTACAAGTCTTCACCTTTTTGTAGAATGTTAGTTACAGAAACATTTTTAAAACCATTAGAGGCATTGTAGTGTTTAAAAGTTTTTTTTTTTTTTGAAAATTTTAATAAACCAGAAGATAGTCCGAACCAACTAGTACTATCTTTAAATAAAAACGATCTAGTATCATTTGGTACACTTTCGGGATGATGATAAAATACAAAAATTTCGTCTTTCATCATAGCCAGACCATCTCCATATGTGCCTATCCAGGTGTTTCCTTCTCTGTCAATTAATGTTTTATTTACATAATTAGAAAGTCCGTTTTCTTCCGTATAATGAACCGTTTGTGATAAACCATTTTTTGTTTCATCATAGATTATTTTAAAGAGACCTTTGTAGGTGCTTACCCATAAATTCTTGTATTGGTCTTCTTCTATGTTTTGAACAGAAGACTCAATAATTTCTGAGTTGTCGTTAAATTTTCTTGATCTGAATTCAGTGTTTCCTTGATAGTTTAATTGATAGAATCCTGAGTCATCTGTTCCAATCCAAAAGTTATTGAAATCAGATTTACTTTGATTAATTGTTAAAACACTTTTATCTTTGAAAATTTGAATTATCTTTTCATTAATAGGTTTGTTTTTTGTGTCTAAATTCCATGAATATAAACCATCTGATGTTCCAACCAAAATTTGCGAATCAATTATACCAGAAATACAGTTTATTTTTTTTTTATCAAAATAGAGATCAAATTTAGCAATTACTCCATTAGAATTTATACTTATTAAGTAGCCATTTTGAGTAGAAGCCCATAGGTCTCCAGATTGAGTTATAAAAATATCAGTAACTTTACTGTTGGCTATACTGTCTGATATGACTGATTCAATTTTACCATCAACGATGCTACTAATTGAACCTTTATTATGCCCAAGCCAAATAACACCATTTGTATCTTGAGTAGAGCAGGTGATGAAATTTTCTGGCAAACCATCTTTTTTGCTATAATTGGTAAACTCAATACCATCAAATTTAGCAATACCATCACCAGTTCCAATCCAGATAAATCCATTTTTATCTTGATTTAAACTATACACATATTGTTGAGGTAATCCTTCCTCAAGATTGTACTTAGAAAATTGATAGGATTGAGAAAATAAAGAATTTGGCCCGAACAAAAAGCAAAGTAGAATTATAATTAAGGGGTAAAAAAGCAGCTTTTTTTTCAATGAAAAAGTATATAAGTTTATTCAAACTTAATTAAAATAAACTCATTTCTCATATAAAATAAGGGCTTCATGTTTTTTTTGTTGGCTATATCAGGTTATAATAGTATTTTGGGTAAATTGTAATTTTAAATATTTAAAAATACGAAGTCATTTGTTTTATTTAAATAACATTGAAATTTAGGTTATTCAATTGATTTTTAAATGTCTACATCAGAGTTGTGAATAAAATTAAAAATATAGCTTTTCTAATCTTTGTATTTATTGTAAATACAAATGAGAGTTTTGGACAATTGTCTGGGTATGATTTTTATAAAGTAATAACTATACAAAACAGCCAAGTAGTTGGTGCAGTTAATCTCGTTGATTTTCCGGTACTCATTAACCACACAGATTTGGATATTAGATCTACAGGTAATGGTGGTGAGGTTGAAAATGTTAATGGATATGATATCCGATTTACTGCTGCAGATGGAATTACTTTGTTAGATCATCAATTAGAAGATTACAACCCAGCTATTGGGTCTATCACCTCATGGATAAGAATTCCATACTTAAATACTTTCACTAATACAGTTGTTAGAATGTATTATGGTAATTCTTCTGTATCAACAAACTCAAGTGTGCCAAATGTATGGGACAATAATTATAAAGGAGTTTGGCACCTGAACAATGATAATTTTGACGGAACATCTAATACAAATGATCTAGTTTCGACTGGAACTACAGACGCAACATTGGCAGCTGTATCTGGTGGTCAATTGTTCACTTTTAACGAGAAATTAAATGGCGGAGTGCAAACTGAATTACAAATACAAGGGGATTTAACCATAGAATCATGGGTGAATTTTAACACATTACAGATTGGTTTTGCTGATAATTCAATAATGGGTTATGGAGGTTCTGCGATAAGTGCAGCGGAAAATCATAGTTATAAATTAAATATAACCAATGGTAATTTATTGAGAGCCTTTTGGGAATATGGGGCAGGTTCTAGTCAAACGACATTATCATCCATTGCAGCTCCAGTAGTTATAGGTTCATGGCATCATGTTGCTTTTACTAAGGATAGAACTAGCCAAGATGTCATTTTTTATTTTGATGGAATTCAATTGGGAGTTCCAGTTGCATATGCTAACGAAACCACCGGAGGAAGTAATGGTGAAATATTTTTAGGAGAGGACTTTCTTGGATTTGATTTAGATGGAAGTATTGATGAAGCAAGAGTGTCCAACATTTTACGTTCTTCCGATTGGTTGGCAACGAGTTATAACTCGATGAATAGTCCAGGAACATTCTATACTCTTGGTATTCAAATATTACCTCCAGCTCCAGCTGCATGTTGCAGTCCTGGATTTGGTGAAACAATCAATTTTGCTCTATTTACAAGTAATGGAGCATTATCGAACACTGGAACATCTATTGTTACAGGGGATGTAGGTTCAGATGTTGGTGCTGTAGCTGGTTTTGGAATTCCATCAATATTAAACGGAACTTTATATAATGCTGATGCTGTTACAGCTCAAGCTAAACTAGATTTGGTTATAGCTTATAATCAGTTAATACTAATACCAGTAACTAGTTCTACTCACACTCCAGCATTTGGTAGTGGAGAAACTCTTACAGCAGGAGTATACAATATAGCCGGTGCTAGTTCTATAGCTGGATCTCTTACTCTGGACGGTTTAGGAGATAATAATGCAGTATTTATTTTTAGGTTTGGGGGTGCATTTGATTCTGGTGCTGCTTCATCAGTTATTTTAACTAATGGCGCAAGGTACTGTAATGTATATTGGGTAGCAGAAGGTGCTATTTCCTTGGGAGCAAACACAATAATGAAAGGCACACTTTTAGCTAATAATGCAGCAGTTTCGGCAGCAGTTGGCTGTGATATTGAAGGGAGGATGCTCACTACAACAGGAGCAATAGCTTTTGGTCCTGGGATAATAAGTAGCTCGGCTTGTGCTAGTTCATCAGTACCACCAACATGGTGTTGGGCAGAAGATGCTATAGCTGGTGGTAATGAAGAGTTTTTAGATTTAGCAACGAACCCCGTTAGTGGGATCTCCTATGCTGTTGGTTTTTTTAGTGATGATTTATCTCAAGAGTTTGCTATGGGGTTTAATGGAACTGCTGATATGTCAACTCCTGTTGGTTTTAGTGATGGCTTGGTTGTAAAATATGATGCTGCTGGTAATTATATTTGGGCGTTTAAGATTGGCGCTGCTGGAGAGGATGTTCAAATTCAGAGTGTTGATATAGATACTGATGGTAATTTTTACATTACAGGAATGTTTACAGGAACAGTAACTGTTCAAGGTACAGCAACTTCTCCAGTATTATCACCAATAGTATCTTCCGGTGGGGAGGATATGTTTATAGCAGCGTATGATGGAAGTGGAAATTTAATTTGGGTTTCAACTGGAGCTGGATTTGGTGATAACATAGGGTTTGGTGTTTCAGTAAATAATACCACAGTTTTTGTTGGAGGAAGTTATAGAAACGACATAACATTTACCGGTTTAGCATCTCTAACCCTTTCTTTAGTAAGTAATATGGAAGCATATGTCGCAGCATTTGACATTAATACAGGTAACGGAATTTGGGCAAGAAGAATTACAAGTTTAGACTCTGCGAAATGTTTTGGTGTTGCTGCTAATGAAACAGAGGTTTATGCAACAGGAACATTTCAAGGGATTTCTGCCGATTTTGAATTACCTGGAGGTCCTTTTAGTTTGTTAAATTATACGGCAGGAACAACTGATATATGGGTATCTTCTTATGATGCTATTACTGGGGCAGTTAATTGGGCTCAGCAAATTGGTAATACGAATGATGATGAAGGAAATGCAATTGCTGTTGATCCTACGGGGGTCTATATTACTGGTGCTGTAGATGATGCCGGAGGTCTCGTTCAATTTCCTGGAGGTGTAACAAGAGCATCGGGTAACGATGCTTGTGATATTTTTACTTGTAAACTTTTTTTAGGATCAGGACTTACTGATTGGGCTTTTATCGAACAGAATAATACTAGTTCAAAAGGTACAGGTAACAGTATTGTAACAGATGGTATTGGCAATGTTTACATTACAGGATATTTTAGTTCCTCAACACAATTTAATGGTGGAACAGATCCGATAACCTCTATAGGTAACGAAGATATGTTTGTAATGAATAGGAAAGACAACGGTTTGTATATGTGGACAACAGTAGGGACAGATAATAATAACGTTTCGGGGAAAGGATTAGGGTGTGATAATTTAGGAGGTATTTATGTTGCGGGAAGAATGGAAAGTCAGGCCGATTTTGGAGCTATACCACCGCTTAATGATGGAGGTGGAGATGAGGCCTTTATTGCTAAAATTACTTGTACAGCTCCAGTCTGTGGGCCTAGTATTATGATATGTGAAAACGATACAACTTTCAATATTGGTACAACTTGTACTGCTGTTTTAGGTGATTTTACAACTGGAATAACAGTGATTGATGGTTGTGGGGCAGGATTGACGTATACTCAAAATCCAATAGCCGGAACAGTATTGTCTTTAGGTCTAAATACTGTTTGGCTTTATGCAACTGATTTAATTGGTAATGTAGATTCATGTAGTTTTACGGTAACGGTAACTGATTTAACTAATCCAACGATCACATGTCCATCTGCGATGAATATAGGGACATCAGTTACTTCATGTGATACAATAGTTACAGGGATTGCTCCAGTTACATTTGCAGATAATTGTGGGATAGACAATGTAAGCTATGTGTTAACTGGAGCAACAATAGGGAGTGGATTAACTGATGCCAGTGGCAGCTTATTTAATGAAGGAATAACAACAGTAGCTTATACGGTTACAGATAACTCTGGAAATACTGCAAGTTGTAATTTTACGATAACAGTATCCGATTTAATTAATCCAACGATTTCATGTCCATCGGCATTAAATATAGGCACATCAGTTAGTTCATGTGATACTATTTTAAGTGGACTAGCACCTCTAGCTACAAGCGATAATTGTGGGATAGACAGTGTCAGTTATGTATTAAGTGGCGCAACAATAGGGATTGGATTGACTGATGCCAGTGGCAGCTTATTTAATGAAGGAATAACAACAGTAGCTTATACGG